>CAIXSC010000166.1 GCA_903921945.1 uncultured Planctomycetaceae bacterium | reverse complement strand
CAATCACCCGCGTCGGATCGACGAACAGCCAAGCGAAGGCGCCGAGCAGCAGGACGCCGGCGTAGACCCACATGGCTGGATCGTACTGGTCGCGGCCGACAAGTCCACGGGCCTTTTGGAAGTCGCCGAACCAGCCGAAGAAGTACTGCGACGACATGGCGCCGATGCCTCCAAGTCCGTTCATCAGTCCGAACATCGCGCCCAGGTGGCGGCCGGCGACTTGGCAGGCGCACGACCACCAAACGGTTTGTTGCGTGAACATGACGCCGCAAGAGAGCGCGGCGAAGGCAGCGGACGCGCGGGAGTTGTCCAATTGTTTGGAAACGACGAGCAACGCGGCTGCGAGCGTGAACATGCCGCAGCCGATCGCCCGGCGGTTGCGGACCGTCAGTTGCTGGGCTCGGGCGAGCCGATCGACGATCCAGCCGCCGAGCATGGTGCCGAGCGTGGCGCCGGTGAGCACAAGGCTGGCGAGCAGGCCGGATTCGGTTTGCGAGACGCCGCGGCCGGCTTGCAGGTATTTGGGATACCAGGAGAAGTAGAGGTACGAATTGAAGGCGGCGCAGGAGACCACCAAAATCAGCAGCCAGATGGCCGGATGGCGGATCACCTCGCCCCAGGGAATCGGCAGATGTTGGCCGCGCGGGCCCGAGGCGCATTCGGCGAGCAACCGTTCCTCGGCCGCGTTCACTCCGCGGTGTTCGGACGGTTCGTCGCGGAACCAGGCGAAGAAGATGACCGCCCAAGCCACGCCCGCCGCCCCGAAAACGAGGAACGGAGTCCGCCAGTTGCTCCATTCGATCAGGTAGGCGACGATCGCCGGCGACATCGCTCCGCCCAGCAGCGACGCGGCTTGGAACACGGCCTGGACGCGTCCGCGTTCCGCGAGGGGAAACCAGCGTGCGATAATTCGGGCCGAATTCGGGTAGGCTCCCGCTTCGCCCGCTCCAAACAGGAATCGCACAACCAGGAGCGACCAGAAGCCCGTGCAAAACGCGGTCAACGCGGTGAACGCGGACCACCACACCACGATGCGAGTGAGCACCCGGCGCGAGCCATAGCGATCGCCCCAATGCCCTGTCGGCAATTCGAACAAGCCGTAGGCCAACGTGAACGCCATCAGGATGTAGCTGGCTTGTTTGTCGGTGAAACCGAACGACTTCTGGATCTGCGGCAGCGCCTGGCTGATGCAGACGCGGTCGACGTACAGGATGAACGCCATCGCGCAGAGCAACGCGAGGACTGCGAGCCGAACCGCGGTGGGGCGCGCCGAGTCTCCGATGTCACCCGTGTTGGGATCGCTGTTTGCCATCACTGCGAATCTCCCGGCCTGCAACGCAAGCGCGCCACGGGCGGTAAAGCGGCCATTCTTGGTCGGTTTCCACGCCGTGACCTTAACAGCTTGCGGCGCGGAATCCCAGTTGCCCTGCCGAGGGACCTTCGCCGCGGACAGCGGTGGCGGAGCGAAAGTCATCCGGCTATCGTACGGCCTTTCCGGGAGGAACGAGCATGCTGCTAGGTTACGTGAGCGACGAAAAGTATGTGGCGGTGGCGGATGTCGCAGTCGAGTTCATCGACGGCGCGGGCCGATCGCGGGAGACGCGTTCGCGAGCCAGCGGTTCGGTGTGGCTCGAGTTACCGCCCGGTCCCTACGAGGTCGTGTTGGTCAAGCCTGGATTCGGCTCGAAACGCTCGCGGATCGAAGTCGCCGCGGGCCGGCCGCCGCATCATTTCCGGCTCCTGTCGGACGGCCTGTTCGGCTACGCGTGGCCGAAGTGCGTGAAGTCGGGCGATGTCGCCGAGTTTCGCGTTCACGCGGTTGAACAGTACAAGCTGGAATTGTGGCGATACGGCTGGGACAAAGAGTTCGTTCGGGGCCTGGGATGGCATGACGAGCATGGGCCGCGGGCCACGATGCAGATCACTCCCGACGGCGACTACACGCGGACCGGTGTGGGCTGGAACAAGGTCGGCTACGGCAGTCCGAGCCACCAGCAATTGGTGGAAGCGCCGGCCCGGTCGGGACTGTATTACTTCCACGCGCGAACGCCGAGCGGATTGTCGTTTTCCTTCCCTTGGATCGTCGCGCCCGCGCGGCCATCGGCGCCGGTCGCGGTGCTCGCCTCGAACATCACCTGGAACGCGTACAACAGTTTTGGCGGCCGCAGCAACTACATCAACGCGGACGAACTGCCACCCACGCCGGTGGTGAATTCGCGGCAGGAACTCAAGCGATATACGCACACTCAGCACCAGACTTGGGGCTGCCAGGCTTACGCGCCGCTGTCGTTTGAGCGTCCCGAGCCGATCAACCACATCGAGTTGGCGGAACAGATCACCGACCCGATCGAAGGCCGCGCGGCGTGCCATATCGCGCCCGCCGAATGGCGCCTGTTCGGATGGCTCGAACGCGAAGGTTTTCCCTACGATCTCTACGGCGAAACGCAACTGCACCACGGGCAACTCGATCTGTCGGCCTACCGCGTGCTGATCATCAGCACGCACCCCGAGTACTGGTCGCGGGCGATGTACGAACGCGTCAAACACTGGGTGTGGCACGAAGGCGGCCGGCTGATGTACTTGGGCGGAAACGGCGTCAATTGCGAGGTCGAATTCCTCGACGCCGACACAATGGTCGTGCAGAACGGCTCGATGACCAGCCTGTGGCCGGACGGCATCGGAGCCGAAAGCCGGTTGGCGAAGCGGCTCGAATGCGAAGCCAATTTGCTCGGAGTCGTGTTCACGCCCGCTGGCATCATGACCGGGGCGCCGTACCGAGTGGTCGATGCGAGCCATTGGGTGTTCGCGGGCACCGGATTGGCGAACGGCGACATCTTCGGCGAGAGGTGCTTGCACATGCGTTGCCCGGGCGGCGCGTCCGGCCACGAGACCGATAAGATCTCGCCACTGTCGTCGCCAAAGAACGTCAAGCTGCTGGCCAAAGGCATGAACCCCGACGACGGCGGCGCACACATGGTGCATTTCGACACGCCCAGCGGCGGCGAAGTTTTCTCGGTCGGCTCGATCACCTACCCAAGTTCTTTGCCGGTGGATGACAACATCTCCCGCGTCACCGCGAACGTCCTCCGCCGATTTTTGGCGTGAATCCCGTCCCCGCCATCAGCCGAGCCGCGCCAGCGGCCGCTTCGCGCGCACGAAACGCCTCCGCTATCACTGCAAGAGAACACGATTCGGGTTCGCCACTCGGACCGAAGAATAACTCCCTGAATGGGTTATCAAAGAGAACGGATCTCTCGCCCGAGGGATCGAAAGGTGGCTGGCACGCTGTCTGTTTGGTCCAACGGGGAGCGGGCGGGAAGCCACATTCCACCGAATTTCCGGACGGATTAGCTCACAGAGCCACAGAGGCACGGAGAGGCATGAGAACGGTATTCGGACGTTGACCGTCTTCGATCGACTAGGAAGGTCCACGCTTCGATGGAGGGATTTCGGACTTAATCGATCGTCGAATCGAAGGTGACTGGGGAACGTTGGATGGCATCACGCGAGTCGTCAACGCCAAGTGATGAATCCCCTCTTTCTCTTTGGCTCTGTGGCTCTGTGGCTCTGTGAGAACCAAAAAGTGCGCGAACCAAACGACACACGGGCGAGCCGGTTTTTGAAAGGGAACTTCACCAGCGCCCGTCTGGCGACCTTGGTTGTTCGCCAAACTTTGAGTTTCCCGGCCTCAACCAGACTGCGGTCGCCCTTTTGACTGGATGGAAGAACGATTGCCTGACGCCCGGCGTCATCCGCCGCCACGCTGCAAGCGTGGATCGATCTATGCCTGGCACCGATTATCGATCCGATTTACGATTCTCTGGGCGATCCCAAGGTCCGCAGACTAAGCCGGGATGAAAAAAACAAACTGCGAGAAGTGGAAAGATTACCCATCGCCGCCTAAAAAAATGCTTCACAGCATTGCGGACCGGGGCATCGCGACGCGGTCCGACAGTATCCGAGGGAACGACTCGCAAGCTTGAAGTGAAAAGCTCCTCTTTCGAATTCCCCCCCCAAAAAATCGCGTTTCCCGCTTGGAATATGCGTTCGTTCCCTTGTAGTTGCGAACCCAAAAAATCGGTCTAGCGGCTCGGGGGCTTCGCCGTTGGCGTGGCGAGCCGTGACTTCAACTCGTCGATGAGCGACTTGGCCCAAGGCTTGTCGGCGTAGAGCGCGGCGAGTCCGCGGTAGACGGCCGCCGACTTTTCCGGCGCCTTGTCGAGTTGCTCGTCGGCCCAGCGCATTTGCTCGCGGGCCAACTTCAATTCCTCCATGTGTTGCCGCTTGACGAGCTGATCTAAACGTTCGAGTTGGCCGACGGCGAGTTTCAGGGATCGTTGTGCCGCGGGCTCCTCGGGAGGGTGAGCGGCGTACGCGTCGACGAGCGCTTGCAGACGCTCGCGGGCGCGATCGGGATCCGTGGCCGCCTCTTGCATCGCCTCGCCGTACAGTCGCTCGACGGGCCCCATCGCGGCCGCTGAGTCCCAGCGACGAAAACGCCGGTCGAACCGGCGTTGTTCGGCCGCCAAATCCAGCTTCGCTTTCCACCCCGCCACCTCGCTGGCCCTTGCATCGCCGGGATGGCTTTCCAGGAACAGTTTCAATTGCGGTTCCACGGCCGCAAGCGCTTCGTCATCGTCGCGGCTCGCAGCCAAGCGAAGATCGTCGTATAGCGAGTCCGCGCTGGGAGGCAGCGAGAGCAAGACGGCTCCGACGGCAAGCAACACGACGACAACCACGGCCACGATCGTCTTGAGCAGGAAATGGCTGCGTTCCTGCAGTTCTTCACGCTGCTGTTCCAATTGCCTCCGCTGCTCGTCCTCGGCTACCGTCGTAAAGCGGCTGGAGGAGGCCGACAGCCGCGCGTCCCCCTGTCCACTGGCGCCCGTTCCGTCCGCCATGCCTGATGGCGGCACAACCGACGGAGGCAATAGCGGCGGCGGCTGGCGGGAAGAACGTGAATCCAAGGTCGGTGGCAAGGCGCCGCGCTGCCCTCCCGCATTCTGGACGGACGTCGCATGACGGGCTTGCCCCGGCTTCAAGGGGTCCGAAAGCGCCGCATCCGCCGCCGTTCGCACGGCGTTCGCGGACGTCACGGGACCCGCGGGCGATCCATGGTCGAGTGGATCGGCCGCGAGTGGATCGGCCGCGAGCGGATCGGCCGTGAGCGGATCGTCCATGAGTGGATCGGCATCGCGCGAATCGGCGTGACGGTGTTCATCCGAAAGCGGTTCAAATCCGAGCGGTTCTTCGAGGCCGAGTGGATTTCCGAGGCCCAAGGGATCGTCGTCGAGCGATTCGGGCGGGGAGGGTTGAACGTCATCGGTTGGCGGCGTGCGCGGCTCGGAGGCAGGCACCAATTGGTTGATTTGCGATTCCCATGTCAACTCGACCGTGCTCAACAATTCCTTGATTTCAGCCGCCGCATAGCGTTCATCCGCCGTCAGTTCAGCGGGTTTTTGCCCCTGATCCGCATCCGTGGATCCCTCCGAATCACGAGCCGCGTTGCGATCCAAGCCGCCAGCGCCGGGCGGCTCGACACCGGACGGCCGAGTGGCTGGAGCAATCGAGGACGGCGGATTCGAGGTTGGCGGCGTCGGAGTGGATGGCGGGGTAATCGGCGGCTCGCCATGCGTTGGCGGCGTCGGAAACGGCGCTGGCGAGTTTGCCGAAGATGGCGGCAACGCGGGCGAACCGGGTACCGAAGGTGGCGGCGCCGCTGCGGCTGGGCGTCCAGGTAGCGGATAGCGTTTGGCCAGTTCGTGCAGCCGCTTGGCCAGCACGAGCGCCGTCGGCACGCGGTCTTTCGGTTCTTTCGCGAGCAGTTTTAGGATCAGCTCCTCGACATCCGTGGGCGTATGCGGCGCGCGTAGACGAAGTGCGGGCGGCGCGTCGAAACGCAACGCGTGGATGATTTGCGGCACGGAGCGGCCGCCAAACGGCGGGACACGGGCGAGCAGCGCGTAGAGCACTCCGCCCACGGCGTACAAGTCGCTCCGATGCGTCACCGGCTTGCCCTCGGCCTGCTCGGGCGACATGTAATCGACCGTGCCGACCACGCCTCCATCCGCCGTGACTTGGCTGCCGCCGAACAGTTTCGCGATGCCGAAGTCGGTCAGCTTCACAACGCCTTCGCGGGTGATGAGCAAGTTCGCCGGCTTGATATCGCGGTGGATAATGCCGCTATCGTGCGCCAGCTTTAAGCCGATGGCGATCTGCAAGCCGATCCGCAGCGTCTCCGGCACCGAGAAGATGCGGCCCGCCTTGAGCTCGTCTTGCAAACTGCGGCCATCCACCAGTTCCATCGAGTAGAACAGCTGGCCGTCCTCTTCGCCGTACGCGTACAACTGCACGATGTTCGCGTGCCGGAGGCGTTTGAGCGATTCGATCTCCGCCTCGAAGCGAACTCGCAGATTGGGCCGGTCGTCCAGGTTGCCGAGCAGCACTTTCACCGCGGCTCGCGTGCCAGTGCGTTCATCCACTCCAGCGTAGACGATGCCCATGCCGCCCTTGCCGAGCACACGTTCGAGCCGGTACGGTCCAAGTTTTTCCGCGGCCATACGTCGATTCCAGAAGGAAACGGCTTGCCAAAAAAGTCCGCCGAAAAGATCGCTGCCGCCCCATTGTCCGCCGGTGGGGCGAGCTCGTCGAGCTTGTTTGTGCCAGGAAGGTTAGAATCTACCGGATCATGAACCGGACTTCCCCCGTCAGAGAGGACCGAACCGTCGATGACACGCTTGCAACGCTCGATTCTCGGCGCCTTTCCCCGCCACCTCTGGCGTTCCATCATCCGCGAGTCGCGGCAATGGCGGGTGCGATGCCTGACCTGTGGCCTGAGCCGCACCTACTGGGAAATGGGAGGCATTCGCTGGAAGGCCGCGTCGAAGGGAAAATGGATGCTCGTTCGTTGCCCGCGTTGCGGACGCCTACGATGCTCGACGATCGAGCGGATAGTCGACGACCGGAATGTCGCTGCCGGTTAACTCCAACAAGCGGCGCCAGCCACGGGTAGCCAGCGATTCGCGGTCGCGGACGAACCGGCGGTCCAATCCGCGTTTATCGAAATCGCCCGGACATTCGACGGGCGGGAACTCGGGATCGACGATGAACTGGGCGAGCGCCGGATTGCAGCGGATGTGCCGCTCGGCGCTCACATGCAACACCTCCGGATCGACCATCCCGATCACGTACCGGAGGTACAAGTCGCTCTCGAACAGGTGTTCGACGTCGCGGCCGCAGACGTCGCACAGATAGCCTTGCTCGCACTTCGCCACGCGTTCGCTCCGTGGACTTCGCGGGGATTACAGTTCCAGGACGTCCGCCATACCGTACAGGCCGGGGGCTTGTCGGGCGACGAACTTGGCGGCCCGCAACGCCCCGTAGGCGTAGCAGTCGCGGTTGGAAGCCTTCACGTTCAGCTCGATGGTTTCCCCGAGCATCCCGAACACGATCGTATGCTCGCCCGGATTGTCGCCGGTGCGGAGCGCGTGAAAGCCGATCTCCTGGAGCGGCCGTTTGCCGGTCCGTCCACTTCGCCCGTGCGCCTTGAGCGACTGGCCCATGACGTCGGCGACGATCTCGCCGAACCGCAATGCCGTGCCGCTCGGCGCGTCCTCTTTGAACCGATGATGGCGCTCGATGATTTCCACATCGGTGCCGTTGGGATAGTCCTTCAAAACGCGGGCCGCTGTGGCGACCAACTTCATCGTCAGATTGACCGCCATGCTCATGCTCGGCGCCCAAACAATCGGAATGTCAGCACCGAACTCTTGGATGCGGTGCTTTTCCTCGGTCTCGAAGCCGGTGGTGGCGAGCACCAGCGGAATCTTTCGCTTGGCCGATTCGGCGGCGATCGCCATCGCGGCGGCCGGCACGGAGAAATCGATGATGGCGTCGACCGGTTCAAGCAGCTGGCTGGCCAGCGGAACACCGATCCGTCCCACGCCCGCCAGTTCGCCGGCGTCCGCACCCAAGTCGGGATTGTCCGGCGCATCGAGCGCCGCGACGACCCGCAGTTCCGGATCGAGGCTCCCCAACGCGATCAATCGCTTCCCCATCCGCCCCGCCGCCCCATGAATCGCGATTCGCAGTTTTGTCATCGAAGTAAGTGCCTTGTTCAGTTCCGAGAAAGCGAGGCAGCGACGGAATGCCGCACGGTGCCGCCACGACGCGCCGGCGTAATGTACACGGGCCCGCGCTCCGCGTTGAGCGGTTCTTCCGCGAACCGCGAAGCCGCCGGCCTTATGGCTTCTTGGCAGCGGGCGCCAAGTCGAGCATCGCTTTGCCCATCGCGTCGCCGATCAAGTAATAGGTTTCGGCGTTCGTGTTCCAGTGATAGCCTTGGCCGGTCGGCGACTGGTCTTGGGGACGCCAGAACGACCGCGTCGGCACGAACGCCACATTCCCTTGGAACTCGGGCCGCGCCGCCACGGCGGCTTGCCCCTTCATCAACGACAGCGCCCGCGGGTGCGTTTCCGTCGGTCCGTTCATGCCGGTCTCCGCGATGACGAACGGCAGCTTAGGCACTCCGAGATCGCGGCGCATGTCGCGGATGAAGTGCGCCATGTTTTCCTCGTATGCCGCGTTGTGCTTGTCGTTGATCCGATCGTTCCAGCCTTGATGCCACGCGAAACCGGCGAGCACATAGCCGCGTCCCTCGGAACCCGGCACGAGCGTTCCCATGTTCGCCAAGGCCGCCTTCACCAGCGACAACGTCTCCCGGTAGTACTTGCCGACGATCTGCGGGTCCTGCTTGATCGCCTCGTCCGTTTTCTCTCCCAGGGAATAGGGAACCGGCCCCGCGCTCGGCGGCCGGAAATCCACCGCGAGACTCTTTCCACCCCAAGCACACTTCACCAGCAGCACCGGCTCGGTCGTCGCGTCGCCGACCACCACGCCAAATCCCAATTCCGGACCGATGCGATCAGGCCGAGCGCCGTATCCGACGGTCAGCGGTCCCTTCCGGTCCAAGTACGTGATCCACACATCGTCTCGCACGTTCCATTCGCCTTTGGCGTCAAGCAAGTGTCGGAATCGCGGAGCGGTCGCCGAGTCTTTCGCCACAAATTCCAAACTGCCTTTGCCTCCGTTCCTCGCCGGGTCGGCGGCAATGAACCCCGTTCCCTCCATGTTCGATTGACCGGCCAGGATATAAACCTTCACGGGCTCCGCCGCGACCGCGGCACCTGGCACGCTTGCCGCCCCAAGCTGTCCGATCAGCCCCGCGAACAGGCAGGCGAAGGCGACTAGGTTGGGCTTACTCGCGATCCATCGCCGCGACATGGCACGAATCGCCCCTGATCCAGCGATATCCCCCAACGACAAGCAAAGACGGTTGGCGAACGGCGAACGACAGCGGGTGGCGAGCCAAGTGGCGAGCATGGAGCGATGTTCCGAGAGTAGGTTGGACCGGGACGCAAGGATAATTCGGTTCGACCGTCACAAAGTCGGACGGTGATTGTAGCTCCGCGCGGCGGACTGGTCATCGCGGCCCAGGGAATCGTCCACTCGGCGGCCGATCCACCGCGATCATCCCATCGCTCGCGACCGCGCTCCGATGCTGCCCCTGACTTGACGCGCGATGCGCCAAAGGCCATACCACTGCCCCATGGCGGCGAACACGGTTTGGGAGTGTGGATCCATGACGCATACGGAACGACGACGAATCATGGTTGGCACGTCGGCGACAGCGAGTGACCGCTCCGCCGCACGGAACGAACTTTCCACAGGCCGGCTGTCCCGCCGCGATTGCCTGCGGTTCAGTGCGGGAACGGCGGCCGCCGCTTGGCTTCACAGCGGCGCGAACCGATCGTGCGACGCTGTTCCCGCATACGCCCAGGAAACGCCGTCGCCCGCCACAAAAACCAAACGTAAACGGGTTGCTGGAGTCGTAACGACCTACTATCGCAACTCGCACGCCGACGTGATCCTCACCAAAATCTTGGAGGGGTGGCAGCACGATGGCGGGCCGGGACCGGCGCTGGAACTCGCCGCCGTCTACATCGATCAGCAGGAGCGAAGCGAGTTCGGACTCGAGCTCTGCAAGAAACATGGCGTGCCAGTCTTCCCCACCATCGCGCAGGCGGTCACGGCAGGCGGAAACTCGGTCGCTGTGGATGGCGTGTTGAGTATCGGCGAGCATGGCCGTTATCCGTCCAATGCGATCGGCCAAACGCTATACCCGCGCCGCCGTTTCATGGAAGAGATCGCGGCCGTCTGTGAAAAGCACGGGCGCTCCGTGCCCGTGTTCAACGACAAACATCTCGGTCCCGAATGGGCCGACGCCAAGTGGATGTACGACCGAGCCCGTGAATTGAAAATACCGTACATGGCCGGCTCGTCGCTGCCCGTCGGCTTTCGCGGCCAACCGATCGAACTGCCGCTCGGCAGTCCGATCGAGGCGGCGGTTGGCATCGGCTATGGAGGATTGGAAGCGTACGGCTTTCACGCCTTGGAGTTTTTCCAATACCACGTCGAACGGCGACGCGGCGCCGAGCGGGGCGTGAAACGCGTGCGGTTCCTGGAAGGACCGGAACTCTGGCGAGCGGTCGACGATGGCGCCGTCTCAAAGATAGCGCTCGACGCCGCCTTCGCCGCCGTGCCCAAGTCCGGCCAACCTGACATGCGCCGTGATGAGAAAGCCGGACTCTATCTGTTCGAATACGTCGATGGATTCCAGGGCGCCGTGTTTCACCTCGGGTGTGCTCGCGGCACCGCCATCGGCCTGACCGTCGCCGGCCAATCCAAGCCGCTCGCGACTACCTTCGACGAACGCAGCGAACCGCGTTATCCGCACTTCGCTTACCTGCTGAAGGCGATCGAAGCGATGATTCACAGCGGCCGTCCCGCCTATCCGGTCGAACGCACGCTTTTGACGAGCGGCATCCTCGACCGCGGATTGAATTCCCGGGCGCAACAAGGCCGTTGGCTGGATACCCCCGAGCTATCCATCGCTTACCAGCCGGTGGATTACCCCTATGGACAACAGGTCGACCTGCTCGCCGCCGTCGGCAGGCCGCCTCGTTCGCCACTCAAAGCATTGACTACAGAACTCCGTTAGAGCCACCATGAAGGACACGAAGAGTACTAAGAACATAAAGAACGAATCGACATCCTGAATGAAAACCGGCTGATGGTGGATCGCGTGTTTAGCCTCTCCCGTATCGTGGCGAAGCGCTAATTCTTGCAATGCGGCGGCTCCGCCAAGACATCATTTCGTTTGTTTCGCCCTTTCAGGCAACGCGGTGAACCATTTTTTCCTGTTTCGCCGCCGGCCTCCCGGCAATGCGGGGAAGTCTGTGCTTGTGGTCGCGTAGCGACAACCGATGGTAGCGAGGCATTTCAACGCCTCGCT
>CAIXSC010000165.1 GCA_903921945.1 uncultured Planctomycetaceae bacterium | reverse complement strand
GGCACTCATGCTCCCATTCACAGCCATGGTGTTGGCGCCAAGTTTCCAACAACTGATCGCCGAATTCGAGATGAAGCCGACGATGCTGACGCGGGGGCTCGAGGCGATGGCGGTCGGCGGGCCCTGGATGCTCGCGGCGCTGTTGCTTCTGCCGGGATTGCTTTTGGCCATGCGGTTCCTGGGCGGCAAGACGTTCTGGCGACTGTGGTGCGGGCAGTTGCCGCTGATTGGGCCGTTGTGGCGTTGGCTCACGCTCGCCGCGTGGGCGCGATGGCTCGCCCTGTTGATCGAAGCGCGGATTCCGTTGGCGGATAGTCTGCGTTTGGCCGGTGCTGCCGTCGGAGACAATCGACTGGACGCGGCCGCGCAGCGTTTGGCGACGCGGGTTTCGCTCGGTGGCGGCATTGGCATGGCGCTGGCGGACGCCGACGAATGGCCAGCGACGGCGACGGTGATTGTGGGCTGGGGCGAGCGGTCGCAATCGCTTCCGGATTGCTTGCGCGCGGTGGCGGAGACTTGCGAGGCGCGGGCGCGATTGCGGACGGGTTGGGTTCGGATGGTGGCGCCGCCTCTCGCCTTCATCGGCGTTGGGATGATGGTTGCCGGTACCTACTGGATGATGCTGGCGCCGATGATGAACCTCATTTCGATGTTTTCCTGAGGCAAGCCATGAATCCGCTTGGGCCTATCAATCTGATCAACTTGTTAGCCGTCGGAACGCTTTTGTTCCTGGCGCTGTCGATCATCGATTCCCGCCGCGGCGGTTGGAGTGGTCCGCGTCACGCCAACCGCGATCGGGATCCAATTCGAATCGGACTCGGCGTCATCGCCGGCCTCTTGACGGTCGCCGGCATCGTCGGCGTCGTATCGGCGATTGCGGGACCGCTCACCGTACCTATCGGCGTCGTGGCTTTCCTTATGGGGATCCTGGCGATTCGGCAGTACTACCGCACGGAGCGGCAAGCGGTGCTGCCCTATCTCGCGGTCGCCATGGAGCGGCGGATTCCGCTGGCGACCGCCGCGCGGGCCTACGCGTTGGAGCGTCCCGATCACTTTGGCCGACGCAGCGGCCAGCTCGCGGCTTTGCTCGAAAGTGGAGCCCGTTTGCCCAACGCGTTGCGGCTCTCGGGCCATCGCTTCGGCCTGGGTTCGACTTTAGCTGTGGGCATCGGCGACGACTTTGATTGCTTGGACGCGACTCTACGACAGTCGATGCGGGACGAGCAGCGATTGCGGCGGATGCTGAGGACGATCGGCGAACGCCTGGCTTATTTGAGCTGGGTCTTGGTGATGACGCTGGGAATGCACGGCTTCTTCCGCTGGAAGCTCGAACCCATGCTTCTAAAAATCGCCACCGAATCCGGCCTTCCTACGAGCATCGGTTTGATGCGGCCTCTGAAGGATTTCGGCATCGTCGATCCCAGTACGTTTGCAACGCTGCAGCGATACGCCTCGCTGGCGGCGAATTCGACACTGCTCGTCGCCGTGGGCGTCTCCGCGACGCTCTTGTTGAGCGAACTGTGGTGGCGATGGCTGCCGCTGGTCGGACGATTTTCCTTGACGCACGACAAATCGTGGGTGCTCCGCGCCCTGGGTTGGGGAATAGCCCGCGGACGGTCGGTTTCCGAGACGCTCGCCAGTGTCGCGCGGCATCTTCCGTCGGGCGTCCTCCAGCGCCGCGTGGAGCGGGCGATGAACGCGGTAGCGACCGGCGCGCCCTGGACGGCGTCGCTGCGAGCCGAGCGGTTGATCACCGACTACGACGAGGTATTGTTGATCGCTGCCGAAACGTCGGGCAATCTCGCCTGGGCCTGCGAAGAGCGGGCGGAAAGCCAACTCCGTCGGCAAGAATATCGTTGGCAACGCGTGATATCGTTCGTGTTTCCTGGCGTGATTCTTCTAGCGGCATTCGAAGCGTTTTCGCAAATCGGCGGAGTGTTTCGCTTCCTGGTGGATCTGATGGAGTCTTTAGCATGAAAGGCGACTCGCCACGGCTTCGCTCCGTTGATTCCGCCACCGCGTCTTTCCACGATCGCACGCGACGACAGCGAAGCGGTCGTTCGCGCGCCGGCTTAACCATTTTGGAAAGCGTCACCGCTCTCTTCGTGCTCGGCGTCGCGTTCACCGCCGCCGTGCAACTGCTCGCCGGGGCCGCTCGGCAATTGCGGCGTCTGGAAGATCGCGACCGCGCCACGCTGGCAGCCAGCAATGTGCTGGAGCGGTTGATGCACACGAGCCGGGAAATGCCAGACGCATCCCAAGTGGCGGCCAACGGCGAATGGAATTGGCCTGAGCCGCCGCCGCTGCTCGTAAGCTTGCCGAACGCCCGGATCGTGGTGGAGACAACCCCAGCGACGCCGGTGCCCATGGTGTCGGCTGCGTCCCCAGACGCGGCGCAGGGCGACTCGGCGCAGGGCGCCGCGGCGAGCGGCAACACTGCGCAGGGCAAGCTTGCGAGCCGGCGTATCCGCGTGTCGGTCGTGGGACCGGGAAAACAGGGAGAACGCGAAGTGTACGCCGCGTTGACGGCGTGGAGTTTCGCCGAGGAGTCGCCGCCATGAACCGATTGGCCATATCACGGCGGGCCGGTGTTTCGCTCGTTGAGTTACTGGTGGCGATGACGCTGCTGAGCATCGCGCTCGGCACGATCGCGTTGGCGTTGTCGACCGTCCAACGCGTGGACCAGCGGTTGGCCGAACGTCAGTGGGTCGCTCAACCTCGACAGCGTTTGCTGTTGCTCTTCCGCGCGGACGTGCATCAAGCGGCAAGCATTCAGTGGAACGACAGCGGCAACGCCGATCCTTCGCCAGCCGATTCGTCGGTCGCGCGGGAGCCTCGCGAATTGCTTCGACTCACATTGAGCGACGACACTCAAGTGGTCTACCTTGGCGAGACGCACGCCGTGTCGCGGTTGGTGGTGCGCTCGCGGGCGGGCAACACGGCGGACAGCGCCGCAGTCAGCGAGGCGGGCAACAGCGCGACCGATCTGGCGGACGGCGTGGGCACAACCGCTCGGGACCGTTTTGAGTTGGGCCGTGGATTTTCGGCGCGTATCGCGTTCGCGCCGGCGTCTGAAGGCGATTCGTGGTCGGCGTCGCTGCAGATTCTGAGTCTCAGGATCGCTACGACCGAGGAAGGGACGCTCTGGCAGGTGGATGCCTCGCTGCCGGCCGCTGCGAAGGTCGCTTATCCTCTTCCCACGGATGCGCCTAATCGCCCGATAACTGCCCCCGACGTTTCCCCCGGCCAGCGAAGCCGGCGGCGGCGTCGGCGCGGAGTGACCACGACCCGCAAAGCGCATGGGTCGCATGGGTCGCATGGGTCGCATGAGTCGCATACCGAGAGAAGCGGAGCGATCCTCGTCGCGGCGCTGGTCTGTTTGCTCGTCGTGGCGGCGATCGCGGGCATCGTAACGCAGAGACTCATCCGCGGGCGCCGCGAATTGGCTCAACGGGCGGCCGCTTGGCAAGCCGAGTGGCTGTGCGAGTCGGCAGCGCAGCGCGCTGTGGCCGCGTTGAAGGCGAACGACGCCTACCGTGGCGAACAATGGTCGGTGGGGGACGCCGATTTCAGTGGCGAAGCCAGCGTGCCGGCGGCCGCTGGCGAGGCCGCAATCACGGTGACGGCGCTCGGCGGCGAGGATGGCGGGCCACGTGGCTGGCGAGTGTCCATCGAAGCGCGCTATCCGGCGGCGGGGACTTGGTCCGTCCGCCGCACCAAGGAATTCACACTATCTAAACCAGAAATTGGGGAGCGGCGATGACAAACAAGCAGCGTGAGGCGGGACTCAACTCGGGTTTCACTTTGGTGGAACTGTTGGTTGTGATCGCCATCATTGGCGTGTTGGTTGCGTTGTTATTGCCTGCGATCCAGGCGGCCCGCGAGGCGGCTCGGCGCAGCAGTTGCCAAAACAATTTATCCCAGTTGATCATCGCCGTTCACAATTATGAAATGGCGCATGGCGTTTACCCGGCCGGCACGGTCGACGCGAAGGGGCCGATCTTGAGCCAGCAAAGCGGCTATCATCACAACTGGATCAGCCGAATCCTGCCTTTTATCGAGCAGGGGAACGCGTATCGGGCGATCGATTGGAAGGCGGGCGTTTACGCAAAGACCAATGGTCCGGTGCGGGCGATTGCAATGCGGCTGCTCATCTGTCCTTCCAGTCCTACTGGCCCATCTCCCATATCGTCCTACGCCGCGGTCCATCACGATGTGGAAGCGCCGATCGATGTCGACAACCATGGCGTCTTTTTCCTCAACAGCCGCGTGCGGTACGACGACATCTTGGACGGTTCCTCCCACACCGTCTTTATCGGGGAAAAGTCTCCCGATCCAGTCGACCTCGGCTGGATGTCGGGAACCCGCGCGACCTTGCGCAATATGGGCTCGCCATGGGGCGACGCGCGAAGCAAAGGGCTCGCGAGGTTCACGCCGCAAGTCGACTACTCCAACGCCAATCCGCTCGACGAAAAACTGCTTGACGAGGTCGAGTTCGTTCCGCTTGACGATGTTGTCCGCTCAGGTGACACGGATGACCCCGAGTATAAGGAGGGGGGAAAGCCCGCATCGGAGACCGCGCCGTCCACAGCGAATCAACCGCCCACGCGAGCCCAGCGGCTAAGCGGCGTGGGCGGATTCGATGGATTTCACTCCGGTGGCGTGCAATTCGCCCTTGGGGACGGTGCGGTGCGGTTTCTTTCCAACAACATCGCCCCGGGCGTGCGATTGCGACTGGCGCATCGCGCGGATGGCAAGTTAATCGACCGAGAGCCGTGATCGGAAAACGCAACGATGTCCCAACCTGCAACTCCCTCCGAAGGCCGCGAGCCCTCTGCTCCGCAGGGTGTGTCGTTGGCAAATCTTTTCCTGCTGATCACCGTCTGTGGAGTTTTGGCAGCCCACGTGATTCCGGTCATCGCGGCGGCACGCAAGGCGAATGCCCTAGTCGGCTTGATTCCATGGGTTATCGCGGGTGCCGTGGCTGGGATGGTTCTCGGGATCCCCATAGGTCTGTGCCAACGGCACCCTTGGTTAGGGTTGGCACTTGGAATTCCGTTGGGACTGATGGTCGGCGCGATCGTTGGCCCCTTGGCGAGCCTCCCGGCGGAGCGATTTGTCGAGTTGGTGCGCATCGCGTTCGCCGGCGGCGCGACGTTGGTGGCCTTCGCGCTTGTGACGCGGATGTTCGGCAGGTGAGCAAGTGACGGATTGCGGCGAACTTTTGGCGGGCCGATTCGTTCCGCGAGTCCGTGGAACGACATGGCCTCGCCCTGCCGTGACGCGTCGTTCGGCAGTGAATGGCTGATCCGTTCGCACCAAGCAATTCCGCCCGGCAAAATGAGTAACTGGAGAGCGGCGATGGCAATCGGAAAGCGGCCGGCCAGGTCCAGCCTTGGGTTCACTCTTGTGGAACTATTGATCGTGGTCGCCCTGATGGCCATCATGGCGGCCATCGCATTTCCAGGCTTGTATAAGTGCCGCGAAAGAATGCGACGCTATATATGCGAGAAAAACCTCTCTCAATTGATCATCGCGGTTCATAATTATGAAACGGCTTTTGGCGTTTACCCCGCCGGCACCATCGACGCGACAGGGCCCGTATTGAGCCAGCAAAGTGGCTATCATCACAACTGGATCAGTCGAATACTCCCGCACCTCGAGCAGGGTAATCTCTATCGGGCGATCGACTGGAAAATGGGGGTTTACGCTAAATCGAATGGCCCAGTGCGGGCAATAAAAATCCAGTCGCTAATCTGTCCTAACTCACCTTCCTCAGGGCCCATATCGTCGTATGCCGCGGTCCATAACGATGTCGAGTCGCCAATCGACACAGATAACCATGGCGTCTTCTTCCTCAACAGCCGCCTGCGGCGCGACGACATTCTGGATGGCTCATCCCAAACGGTTTTCATTGGGGAAAAGATCGGCGTTGAGCCGATCGATCTCGGCTGGATGTCGGGAACACGCGCCACTCTGCGAAACATGGGTACGCCGCTAAGACCGGAGTACAATCGTAATAGGTTTGGCGAGCATTACTTTGACGAAGTCGATTACTCCAATGTCCAGCCTTTCGATGAAAGGTGGTTCAACGAACTCGAGATCCTCCCCCGCTCCGGAGTGGTCCGCCCCGGTGACAGAGACGCGCCGGGGCTCAAATCCGGGACTGCACCGGCTCCTGAAATCACCAAGCTGGAAGCGAAGCGACCACGTACCCGCACGCAGCGTTTAAGCGAAGTGGGAGGGTTCGAACAAAACCATGGGGAAGGCGTGCAATTCGCCTTCGGGGATGGGTCGGTACGCCTCCTTTCCATCGACATCGCGACCGCCGTACGTCTCCAATTGGCGCATCGCTCGGATGGGCAATTACTTGCGCAAGAGCCCTAGACCAAAGGGTGCCAAGCAGCGATGGTTAATCGCCGCCGCGTGACGTTAAACGTAGTTGATAGCTCGTGACGTTGCGTTGGTCATGGGCGATTCGTTGCGGAAGACTGGCAAACCACTCCGATTGGCTATTGGGACGGCAGCCGAAGCGGATTCCGTGCTCCATGCGATTCCAGGAAGTGACGTGGACGCCACGGAAGGAACGGATCTCGCTATCCTGGCGGAACGCTCTGGCCAACAGGTGAGAATCTCTCGCGCCGGCGTGGGTCTTCACGCTGCTGACGCGAGTTATTGGCAAGTGAGCGCCCGACGCAAGCAACTGTTGGCCGCCGCAGCCGAAAATCGTTGACTCGGTTCGGAAGCGGGCTTACCCTAACGCCGCCACTAGCCTCTCCCACCGCCCTGTCCCACCTACAGAGGCACTATGACCCCGCGCTGCCCTTGTTCGGCTATCCGCCTCGCCACCACCACTCGATGGTTCGCTTTGGCGGTGTTGGCGATCGCTCTCGCCTTGGGCGTTTCGCTTGATGAGCCGTCATGCCGATCGCTTTGGGCCATTGGGTCGGAAGTCAACGCGTCCGGCAACGCGGCGGGCCAAGGCGCCGCCACCCGGTTGTACGAACGCGAACTCAAACGCGTCTTCAAAGAACGCTGTTACGCCTGTCACGGCCCGTTGAAGCAAGAAGCTGGTCTGCGAGTTGACTCGGTCGTCGCGATGTTGAAAGGAGGCGAAAGCGGCCCCGCTGTTGATAGGTCCAATCTGCTGTCGAGCCGCATTCTGTCGCGCGCCGCTGCCGCGGACGCCACCACGCGGATGCCGCCGGAAGGCCAACCACTCGCACCGGCGCAAATCGCCCACTTGCGCGAATGGCTCGACGCGGGCGCCCCGGCTCCGGTGAATGACCAACCCGAACCCGACCCGCAGGATCATTGGGCGTTTCGCCCTCCGGTTCGCCCGCCCCTGCCGCGGTCAACTCTGCCGGAACAGACCGTGTCGCGGCCGGCTCC
>CAIXSC010000164.1 GCA_903921945.1 uncultured Planctomycetaceae bacterium | reverse complement strand
GTCCAACCGGGAACCGGCAACAGACCATCCGACCGAGGGCGACGCGGCGTCAACGCCGCCGCGACCCAGCCGATCTTTCCGCTCACGTCCGCGTAGACAAAGTTCAGGCACGGGATCTTCCAGCGCGCCAGCGATTGAACCAGCTCGTCCGCGTTGCGAGCGCGATCGACCGCCAAGCTCGGCAGATAGGCGGCTCCACCCGGTTCAGCCCCCGACCATTTCAACGCGATCGCCACTCCGCGTTGGTCATCTTGGAAGATCACGGGCCCATGTCGAGTGAACAGCAACTCGACCGTCTCAGGCGCGGTCCGGCCGCGAACGGCGATCGTCTCGGTCGATCGCGTGAACGGCTCCCACCGATCGCCGACGCGATACATCCCTGGCTTGTCGGCGGAAGTTTGCTCGACGAACAAATCGGCTTGGTCGGTGCCGACGATGGTGAAGGCCCAGGCGACGTGCTCGTTATGGCCGATCGCGACGCCCGGCAGCGCCGGCTCGCCAGCTCCGATCACATTCCATCCAGGGGCTTTCAGATGGACGACATACCGCAGCGACGGCAGAGCGATCGCTCGATGAGGATCGCCCGCAAGCAGCGGACGTCCCGACTGGCTGAGCCGCCCATCGACCACCCAGTTATTGCTTTCGCTGATGGGCGCTTTAAAGAGCGGGTTTCGCGCGGCAAGTGTGTAACCGCGAGCGATATCGCCTCGGAACCAGTCGCTCGGCAGCGACGCCGCGAGGTCGAAATCGCGGGGTGGATCGGTCGGGGCCAGCTCCCTGGCTTTGGCCGCCCCGACCGCCGCGATCAACCGGGCTCGGGACAGTTCGCGTTGCCAGTTTCCCGACATCACCATGCCCGACATGCGAGCCAGAATGTCGTCCGGCCGCCAGCGTCGCGGTTTGAATTTCAGCAATGAGAACTCGATCGGCAACCGATCTTCCCCGCACTGCTCGATCCAGGCGTTGATACCGGCGGTGAACGCCGTGGCGATTTCCTGGGTATCCTCCGAGTAGCTCTTCCATTCGGCGGCCATGTCGCCGCGGTAGCGGATCAAGCGGGCGAACCGATCACCGTCGAGCGCTTCTGGACCCATGAGCTCGGCCATTTCGCCAGCGCCAACGCGACGCCACAGTTCCATCTGGAACAAACGGTCCTGGGCGGCTACATAGCCCTGCGCGAAAAACAGGTCGTGCTGGCTTTGCGCTTCGATATGAGCCACGCCCCATTGGTCGCGGCGCACCTCGACCGATTGACGCAGACCCGCCACTCGCAAATGTCCGTCGACTTGCGCCAGTACGCGAGCAGCCCGCTCACGGAGCTGGTCGGCGGTCGGCGGCTCCGCTCGCCCGCTCGCTCCAACGCCAAGGATGACTCCCAAAGCCACGACCCAGCCCGGAACGCGAACGCCTCTCGCGGCCACAACGGAAAGCATTAAGAGTCCTTTCAAGACCATCGGAGTTAGGAACGGGTATTGGCGACGGAGTGAGTTTGCCATCGAAGACCGACGATTTCCAATCGGATCGAATCGGGTCGAATCGAATCGAATCGAATCGAATCGGATCGAATCGGAATCTCCACCATGACGGCCGTTTCGCGATTTCGCAGGCGTGGGGGAATCAACCACGGATGACGCGGATATCGCGGATATCGCGGACGACATGGATGGCACCGATGGCGCGGATGACACAAAGGACACAGATGGCACAGACGACACCGATGGCGCAGATGAAAGGATGCAAGGAGGATTGCCTCTCATCATGCTCATTGGCATTCATGCCAAAATATCCCGTATCACGGTGCCGGAAACATCGGTCAAGCGGAAGTCGCGGCCGCCATAACGGTAGGTCAAGCGTTCGTGGTCGAGGCCCATCAGGTGCAGCATGGTGGCGTGCAGATCGTGCGGGTGAACGCGCTTGTCCACGGCCTTGAATCCGAATTCGTCGGTCGCGCCGTAGGCCATGCCGCCCCGGACGCCGCCGCCGGCGAGCCACACGGAGAAGCCCCAGTGGTTATGGTCGCGGCCGTCATTCCCTTGCGATGCCGGGGTGCGGCCGAATTCGCCACCCCACAGCACCAGCGTTTCCTCGAGCAGGCCGCGCTGTTTCAGGTCGGCGAGCAAACCCGCGATCGAGCGATCGGACGCGGCGGCCAGTTGCCGATGCTGGCCGTCATTGTTGCCATGCGTGTCCCACGGCTGCCCCGCGCCCGAGTAAATCTGCACGACGCGCACGCCACGTTCGACCAGCCGACGAGCGAGCAGGCAACTGACACCGAAGCCGTTCATCCGTCCGTCCGTGCCATGATAGAGCTGCTGCACCGACTCGGGCTCCGTCCGCCACGCGAACGCCTCGGGCGCGGCGGCCTGCATGCGAAACGCCAGTTCGAACGACGCGATGCGGGCGTCGAGCGGATCTTCTTTCGCGCGGGTCGTATGGTGCCGCGAGTTCAATTGCTGGATGAAATCGAGCTGCCGTCGCTGCGAGGCGGCGGAGAGCTGGCTGTTTTCCAAGTGGGGCAATACTTGCCGCGGTTGAAAGTCGACCGGCAAATTCAAATGGCAACCTTGATAGACACCGGGCAAAAACCGATTGCTCCAATTCGCCGCGCCATTGACCGGCAAACCGGGACTCAGCACGACATACCCCGGCAAGCTTTCGTTTTCCGTCCCCAACCCGTACAGCAACCACGAGCCATACGACGGCCGAATCGCTTGCACATGCCCGCTGTTCATCATGAACATCGAAGGCTCGTGATTCGGGATGTCGGTGTACATCGAGTTGATGACGCAGAGATCGTCCGCGAAGCGGCCCGTTTCCGTGTACAGCTCGCTGATCGGCAGGCCGGATTCGCCACGTTTCACAAACTTGAACGGCGATGGCCGCAACCCGCCCGTGCCATTTTCCGTTTTCAATTCAGCGGTGCTCGCCGGCCGTTGGCCCGCATGCGTCGCGAGCGCCGGCTTGGGATCGAACGTGTCGACCTGCGACGGACCGCCATTCATGTACAAATGAATGATGTGTTTCGCGCGGGGACGAAAATGGGGCGGCTTGAGCGTCAACGGGTTGGCCGCTGATGACGACTGGGGCTGGAACAAACTCGCGAGCCCCACGACGCCGAGTCC
The DNA here is from genome assembly GCA_903921945.1 of uncultured Planctomycetaceae bacterium. Lineage (GTDB taxonomy): Bacteria > Planctomycetota > Planctomycetia > Pirellulales > Pirellulaceae > CAIXSC01. The sequence continues at coordinate 12,444 of CAIXSC010000164.1, read as the reverse complement.
TGTGCCCGCGCGCCGCAACGCTTCCCGTCGAGTAAGCATGGTTTTGGTTCCTATCACGCAAGCGGGTGGTTATTCGATCCAAGTGAACTCGTTCGCCGCCAGCAAGGCGTGCGCCAACTGTTCCCAAACGTTTTGCTTGTCTTCGGAGGCGCTGGTCGACCGGACAAAGTCCAAGGCGGCCGCGGCTTCGTCCGAAGTGGGCGGCCGCCCGAATGCCTCCTGGTAACTGAATTCGACTCGCGCGGCCACGTCCGGGCTGAAGCGTTCGATCCGCCCGGCGAACTCGCGAGCGCTGGCCAGCATGAATTCGCTATTGAGCACAAACAGTTGCTGTTGCGGCACGATCGTCGTGTGCCGTTGTTCGCTCGACACATTCGCGTCGGGAAAATCGAACGCGACCAGCAGTTTATCCGGGTCGAGACGGCTCACTTTGCCGTAGAGCGTGCGGCGGATGTGGGCGGCTTCCGCGAGACCGGTCGACGGTCCGCCTAAGGTCCGATTGAGCCGACCGGACGCCACCAAGACGGCGTCGCGCCAGCTCTCAATTTCCATGCGCCGCGGTGCGAACCGCCATAGCCAGCGGTTGTCGGGGTCGACGGCTGCCGCTTCGCGGTCGTGGTCGGCCGCCAACTGATATGCGGCCGATAAGAGAATCTCGCGATGGAGCCACTTGAGCGACCAGCCCGATTCCATGAACCGCACCGCCAGCGTGTCGAGCAGTTCGGGATGCGTGGGCCGATCGCCCAGTTGCCCGAAGTTGCTGGGCGTGGCGACCAAGCCGCGGCCAAAATGTTGCCGCCATACGCGATTGACGATCACTCGCGCTGTCAGGGGATTGTCACGGGTCGCGATGGCGTGCGCTAAATCCAGCCGAGTGAATTTGCTGGGCGACGGTTCAGGCGAACCCGGGACGGCCGGTGCGCTGTTGAGGACTTGCAGGAATCCGGGCGGCGCGACATCGCCGGGTCTGAGCACGTTGCCGCGAATGTAAATCCGCATCGCCCCGCCACCGCCGGTGACGCCGTGCGCTCGCTGCGGTTCCGGCGGCGCCGATTTGGCATGCGCGGTGATAGCCGCTTGTTGAGCGTCATGCTCCAACTTTTGTTCCGGCGAAAGCTGGTCGGCCGCTTCTTTCGCGGTGACCGCGAACGGCGCTTTGGGGTCAAGCCAGATGGCCTTTAAGAGCGACTCCTGAGGGGCGTCGAGCTTTTCCGATTGGACGCGGATCGCCACCGCCGCCCGGATATCGGCCGCCAGTTTGGCGGTCGCTTCGCGCAGACGCCCGGAGATGGACACCGCGGCTCCATCCAGAGCCGGTTGCTTCGATTCCTCGACGACCACGGCGGCCCAGGCGGCGAGCGGTTCCGGTGGCTTGCCGCTCGTGATCGACTCGACCAACTTGCGGCAGCGGCTCAAAAAGAACGGCGACACCTTTTCCTGCTCGGCGACCTTGGCGTCGTCGAACGCGACCTTATTGACCTGCAAGATTCGTGTTTGCCAAGCGACCAACAGCAACCGTTCCACGTCTTTCAGAGCCGATTGGCCGAGTTCGCGGCCACGAGCTTCCAGCCATTGGTTCAAGGCGGTTTGCTTCGCTTTAGCCTCTTTGTCCCAGGTTTGATAGCGCGCGATCTCAGCGGGCGCGGCGAGCTGCAATTCGTCCCAACCAGCGCCGTTATAAGCGGCCGCCAACGCATAATAATCGCGTGTCGGGATCGGATCGTATTTGTGGTCGTGGCACCGAGCACAGGCGACCGTTAAGCCGAGCAACCCGCGGGTCAGCGTGTCGATCCGGTCGTCGATTTCGTCGGCTTTTACCTGCTCGCCCACATTTCCTTTGTGATAAACGGCTCCCAAACCTTGAAAGCCAAGGCCGGCCAGTCGCCGCGGGTAATCGTCGACCGGACCTGGCAGCAGGTCGCCGGCCAACTGCAAACGCAGGAATTCGTCGTACGGCATATCTTCCGCGAACGCCCGGACGACCCAGTCGCGATAGCGGTAGGAATGCGGCCACGGGTTCACGAACGCGAGCGCCTTGTCGTCCGCGTACCGGGCCACATCGAGCCAATGCCGAGCCCAGCGTTCGCCATAGTGAGGCGACGCAAGGAGCCGATCGATCGCCCGCGCGGCGGCCTGTGGCGAGCCATCCAGTTCGAAGTCGCGAAGTTCGTCGGCGGTGGGCGGCAAGCCGATCAAGTCGAAGGTGACGCGCCGCAGCCACGTTCGTTTTGGGGCGAACGCCACCGGCCGCAAGTTCCGCTCTTCGAGCGCCGCGAGCAGAAAGTGATCGATCCCGGTCCTCGGCCAATCCGTATTTTTCACGGCGGGCAGGGGATGGCGCTGCGGCGGTTGAAACGCCCAGTGGCGTTTCGCCGCGTCCCAGTCCATCCCGGCCGATTTCGCCGTCGAGCTCGCGGTCGTGCCATCGCGGGGATCGGCCGCTCCGGTCTCGATCCACTTCACGAAATCGGCGATTACCGCCTCCGGTAACTTGCCGGTGGGCGGCATCTCCAATCCGCCCTCATGGCGCAGCGCCGCGATCAAGAGGCTCCGGCCAACTTCCTTCGGCACAACCGCCGGCCCCGTGTCGCCGCCCGCGCGACTGCCAGCGCGCGAGTCGAGCAACAACCCGCCTTTCAGTTTCTGCTGCTGTTTGGCGTCCGCCGAATGGCAGGCGTAGCAATGTTCCGCCAGCACCGGCCGAATCCGCTTCTCGAAAAACTCGACGTCCCCAGCCGACAATTCGGCCGCCGCCACTCGAGGCGGCAGCGATGTCGGCATCGAAAACGCGATCGTGAACGCGATCGTGAACGCGATCGCCGTCTTCAACAACAACTTAAGCAGCGGTGACAAAAGCGACGACCACACGACCGCGAGGGAGAAACGTCCGAGCCAAGGCGGAGGTGATGGAGTCATCGAACGAATGGGCGAGGGAACGGTGCGGGTAGCCATGGCAGGGTCCGTCGGCGAACGGGGCGGGAATGCCGAATTATAGCTCGTGCGCCACCGAAGCACCGCCGATCAACGACACCGCTTGGTCGACTTCGTTTACCGCAGCGTTGAAGGCGTAGGCTGGGCCGCAGAGTGGAAGCGGGCGTGCGAGTGTCGAGGCGGTGAACAACGCAATCGCGGTCAACGACGCGATCACTTGAAATGACGCGAGCACGTTCAACGACGCGGTGGCGGTCAACGACGCGGTAGCGGTCAACGACGCAGGGGCGGGGTCGCTAGGGGGTCGGGGGACGCAGCGAGTCCCATTGCTTTTGAAACCATTGCTGGGGCGAGAAACGGAGGCGATCTTGCTGCTTCGCGATTTGACGGTTCAGCTTCGCGGCCAAATCCCGGTTGTCATCGGCGAGCCGCTCTTGGACGATCTCTTCAATCCCTTCGCCTAGCTGCTTCGCGATTGGGCCCTGTAAATAGCCAAATTTCCGCAATCGAAGATCGACCAGTTCGAGTTTCGCATCGGTTACCACTGGGCGAACCACGATGTCCGGCGGCAGGCGCCGCGGATCCAACTCCACTCCTACCTCGCAACAAGCCCACAACCTGGCAACCGCGTCCGCCTCGCCACCCACGCTCATCAGCAGCAAGCCTCGCTCCCACTGCGCGACGCGCCCAGCCACGACCAGTTTCGCTCGGCAATCAACCTCGACCCGCAACTTGTTGTCCGCCGTCTGCTCGGCCCGTTCCACCTTCAGCTGCAACGCGTCCGGCGCGGACGACAAATCGATCCGATAACGCTTCCAGGTTCCATGGTTCGCCTCGCGTGTCACCCGCTCGCTATCCACCCGCAATCCGTCCAGCGACACTTTCAAACGGCTGAAAACATGTTTGGTCTGGCCCCACTGCTTGGTGTTTTCGTACTTGTCCGGAAAGTGCTTCAATGCCATCCCTTCGATCAGTCGACGCAGTTCATCCGGACTCGCGATCGGAGCAGGCGCCGCCACCACCACCCCTGCTTCCCCGGCCATCCCCCCCGCTTCCCCAGCCGGCTCCATCGGCGCAACTTGGGCGAACGCCCATTGGCTCGTCGGCAGCGTCGCGGGCGACACCCCGCCAACGGCGACGATGACCATCAGGGCGACTTGAACGGCATGTTTCCCGGTCATGGGGATGGTGGCAATTCTTGGATCCAGGAAACCTGGGTAATCAACTGCTGGAGCGCTGCGAACGAGATGGCTGCGTTCACAGCGAACCGCGGCGATTTGTTGGAAGGGAATGTCGCCAACGACGCGTCGGCCACCAGGAATACGTTGAAATCCTTGGAAAGGTTCTCGTAGCCGGCTGTCGTGCGGCAATAGCACATATCGGTGGCGTAACCGGTGAGCAACACGTGGCGCACCCCGTTTTTCTTGAGGAAGTCCCGGAGGGGCGGATAACCCGCGCTATCGAAAATCACCACATCCGCTGGCTCGACCGTCACCGACGTGCTCACCGGAATCGGCAGGTTCCAAAATCCGTCGCCGTTGTAGCGGCCGCCGGCATCCAGGCCGGGAAACTGCCGAAAATAATCGCCAACCGGCCGAGCCGCGCTAAGCTCGAGCTTCTCGGGCAATGGCCCGCCTTCATACTTATAAGCAGCCAAGGCGCGTTTCAGTTCCACGAGTCCCTCGGCCCGTTCCGCCGCCGTGGGAGTCGTATCGAACGAACGATACACTTTCGTGCGGATCGGGTCCGCTGGCCCCGGCAAACTGTACATGATAAACGCGGTCCGCCCGCGTAATCGTTTTAAAAATGGGTCGATCACTTGCTTGGTATGCTTCGCCGCCAACGCGTTTTTGCGGGGCGTGCAAAAGTCGGCGACGCCATTGGGTTGGGGACTCTTCCAGCCCCACTCGTCGTCGATCGCCCACGGATGCACCATGATCACGGCCGTCTCTTTCGACAGCAAACGATTGGGCATCTCGATAATGCCGCGAGCGTTATAGGAGAACCGCCACGCCCGCACCGCCAAGTCGCCTGCCGGATCGTCGACAATCGCGGGCGCCTCGAAGTGCGCCTCCTCTTCGATCGGCTCGAAATACTCCGGATAGTCCGCCAGCAGCGGTCGCGGATTCTCGATCCGCACCAGCCGATTCCGATACACTCGCGAACCGGGCGGCGCCCCGGGCGGTTCGGCCCAGACAACACGGACCGCGAGCGTAACACAGACCGCCAGTAGGACGCTCTTCGCCATCAAAAGTCTTATTGCCAAGATGGAACAGAAAGCGGTCACGGCACACCATCCATCGGCGTGGCGCGCGACGCCCCCGGTGCCGTGTCTCGCCCCCAACGCCGGTGACGATCGTTGCGTGCGCCATCGAGCTTGTCGAACGCCGTGCATCGTGATGGGTCTCCGTCAATGTCGCTGTGGATGGTGGACGATGGAGTGGGCGCCGAAGAGCTGGCTTGAGCGTCGTTCGCGCCAAGGCAACGACTCACGGCACTCGCTGCAGGTAGGCGAATAGGTCGCGCAGTTGCTGGGGTGTGAACTGGCGGTAGAGGTTTTCCGGCATCAACGACACGGGCGAATCACGCAGCTCGGCGATCTCCGACAGCGGCAGTTCCTGCCGTTCCCCTTTGCTATCGACGAGCGTCATCGAGCTATCGGACTTGGCGACAGGCAGTCCGGACAACGTGCGGCCCGCGTTGGTTTCCACCACCACCGCGACATACTCTTTTCGAATGACGCTGCTCGGGTCGACCATGCTAACCAGCAAGAAATCGCGGTCTTGGCGATTCGCCGTCGTCAAGTCGGGGCCGACTTTCGCGCCCTCCCCGAACAACGGATGACAGGCGCCGCAGTGTTGCCGGAACAGCAGTCGGCCCGCATCCGCGTTGCCAGCCGCTGCTCGCAGGTCGTTATTCAGCCGCCGTACCTCGGCCAGTTTTTCCTCGCGCGTGCCGCTGTCCAGCTTGCCCCAATGTTTGACGACCAGCCGATTGAGTTCCTCGGATTCGAACAACGCGACGCGACGGATTTCCTCGAGCGTTGTTGCCGACGCTGGGACTTGACCGCGATCGACAGCTTCCAGCCACGCTTTCGCGGACGACGCGCGGGACAGCAAGTTCGTTCGCACTTGGGTTCGCACGGCGGGCGATGTCGAGTCGAGATACTGTTCGATCAGCGCAGCCGGCAACTTCGGATCGTCCAATTCCGCAAGCACTCGCAAGGCGGCCAGCCGAATCAACTCAGGCTGGTTCGATTGGAACAGCTCCAGGGCGGGTTGGAGATGCTCGGGATCGCCCAGCGGCGCGAGTCGCTCCAGCGCGGCGGCCTGCATCGCCACCTGGGCTGCCAGCGCTTCTGCCGAGGCCGTCGGGGTCGACATGGGAACCGCCTTCGGCGCGGGGGCTGGCGGCACGGGGGACGTCGGGGCGGGAGACGCCGGGGCGGGGGACGTCGGGGCGGGGGACCGGATGGTTGCGAACGCGATGCGGCGGACATGGTCGCGCGTGGCATCGAATCGCAACGCCAGGGCGAGGTCGAGCAGTGTCGAGTTGTTCGGGGACCGGCGCCATGCTTCCAACACGCGGATGCCGAACGCCGAATCGCGTGCTTCGCGCATCCAAGTATCTGTGCGTTGTCCCCGGGGCTGTTCGCGCCAGCCGAGCAGCACGGGCGGCCAAAGTGCCGCTCGATCCGCTTCGTCAGGGGCTGCCGCGAGCAGCCGCGCGACGGAGTCGAGACCCTCGCGGGATGACTCGGCGGCGTAGCGGCGGATGAGTCTGGGTAGCAGCACGTCGCGGCCGAGAGTCGATTTCCACAAGGTCGGCCGTGTAAAACGTTTCAACACCTCGTCGCGGCCCGACACACTGTGCCGTTCGACAGCCCACCACCAGAGCAGCGGCAGGAACGGATCGGCCCGGTCCGACGCGAGGTCGCGATTGATGTTGGCATTGATGATTGGCAGCGCGTCGCGTGCCGCAAACCGCGCGGCGCTCGCCGCCAACTGTTGACGCACCCCGACATCCGCCTCGGTCTCCGCCAGCGAGTCGAGTCGGTGAGCCAACTCGGGCGAAAGACGCCCCGCGTCGCCCAGAAGACGAATGGTCCAAGCGCGGATCGACGCGTGGGGACTGTTCAGAGTCTCCACAGCGACCGACTCGTCGAATCCTTCCAACCCATTTAGCGTCCACAACGCTTCGAGCGCCGCGAGTTCGGTGGGTCCGGCGTGGCTCGCAGCGGCAGGTCCCGCGGGCGGTTGTGCGGGCGGTCGAGTGGACTCGACAAGTTGGTCGCGGAGCCGCTGCCGCAGTGCGAGCAAGTCGTCATCCTTACGCGCTTGAAGTGGCGGCTGCTTGGGAGTTCGGGACAGCGCTTGGTCGTGCCAGCGACGGATCAGTTCCAGACGCGAGCGGCGAACGTGCCACTGATTGGGATGCGAGTGGAGCTGATGAAGTTCGTGGACCGTTAACCGTGCAAAGTCGCGGGGCGGCGGGGCGATCGCCGAGTCGATGGCAGGGGCGATGGCAGGGGTGACGGCAGCGGCGACGGCGGGTCGGGGTGCGGGGCCGCGTGCGAGTGCTGTGGGAGACGTTTCTGTAGACGCGATCGCCGTGGACGCCGTTTCCGTGGAAGTTACCGCGGTGGACGCCGTTTCTGGGGAGGCTCTCGGTTCGTACGCCAGTCGATAGATGCGGCCATTGGAACGATCCCAATCGGCATCGGGATCGGGATGAGCGGTGCGGGCGTCATGCCAGTCGGCGATGTACAGGGCGCCGTCGGGACCGGTGATCAGATCGGTCGGCGCGAACCATGAATCGCCTGCGACCAGCAGTTCGCCGCCATGCGCGGTGCGGACCGTCGAGCCGTGCGGGTGGACAGCATGCCAGTGGACGCCGTGGCCGAGCAGGTCGCCCGCGATGTACGTGTCGCGAAACTTGGCGGGCAGGTTGTCCGCTTGATAGACGATGCCGCCGACGGTCACATGTCCGCCGCGAAAATTCGCGTGCGGCGCGTGTTCGAAATAACCATAAGCATGCGGGTTGTGTAACGCCCCGTGTTTGCCGAACGACTTGATGTAATACGCGCCTTGCACGCCGTGCAACAGCGTGTGGCCGCCGTAATTGGTGCTGTAGAACAATCGGCCTCGACGGTCGAAATCGAGCCCCCACGAATTGCCGCCGCCTTCGCAGAACAGCTCGAACGCTTTCGTCACGGGATGGTAGCGCCAGACACCCTGTTGGAACTCGATGCCGCGGATATTCGCCGTCACGGTGCTCCCCTGGCAGCCATACAGCCAGCCGTCCGGTCCCCACGTCAGCGAGTTCGCGACGCTGTGCGCGTCTTCCATGCCGAAGCCTGTGAGCAGCACTTCCGGATCGCCATCCGGCCGGTCGTCCCGATCACGGTCCGCGTAAAACAGCAGGTAGGGCGTTTGCAGCACGAACACGCCGCCATGGCCGAACGCTAGCCCCGTCGCCAAGTTCAGCCCGCTGACGAAGTCGCGGCCACGATCCGCTTGTCCGTCGCCATCCGTATCTTCCAGGATCGTGATCCGGTCCGCGCCACGAGGCCCGCGCGGCGGCGGCTCCGGCACGCGGTCGTACTTCGTGCGCGAATAGCGATCGACGGCGACTCGCTTGAGTCCTTCGGGGTTCGGATATTGCAAGTACTGGATGACCCATAGCCGGCCCCGATCGTCGAATTCGATCGCCACCGGTTGCCGCACGAGCGGTTCCGCGGCGACCACTCGGACGTCGAAGCCCGCCGGCACCTTCATTCGCTTCACAGCCTCGGCGGCCGGAAATCCCTGCCCCAGCGCCCACGGGGCGAAGACGGTCGTTGACGCCATCCACCACGCCACCGCCAGGAGAAAGCGGCGCGCATCGCTGCGTCGGGGAGTAGGAAAGAATGCCCTCGGTCGATCGGCTGCGCACCGGGTATCGCCGCAAGTCATGATCGTGTTCCTCGCGAGGGCCTGTCAGTCGCGAAAGCGGGACCATTCAAGTCCCAGTTTACGCATTCGCGCTCGCAAGGTGTGCGGGGTTGATTCCCAGGATCGCCGCCGCCCCCGTGCGTCCTTCGATGCGGCCCCGCGTCGCGATCAAGGCCCGCTCGATATGCGCCTTCATCGCTTCATCGAGCGTCAGGAATCGCGAGGCCAACACATCGTCGACACCGCGCGCCGCGACCATCGCCTCGGCGACGTCGCTTGGCGGCGACTCGGTCGCCGCACCAGCCAGTCCCGCCGTCGCCGCAGCCGCCGTCGCCGAGTTGTTCGTGCCTGGACTATTTGCGCCCGGAGTGTTTGCACCCGATGATGGGTTTGCGCCCGACGATGGGATTGCGCCCGACGATGGGATTGCGCCCGACGATGGGATTGCGGCTGGCGGAGGAGGAGCCGTCAACGAGCCGCCGAACCCGAGAGCCATGGCGACTTCCAACCGCTTGCCATTTCCCAGGATCGCGGCCCGGTCGATGACCGCTCCGAGTTCGCGGATGTTGCCTGGCCACGAGTAATCGCAGAGCTGCGCCAGGTCCGCTACCGTCGGCTCGACGTAAGACAGTCCGAAGCGATTCGCGGCCCGCTGAGCGAAGTGACGGGCGAGCGCAGGGATGTCCTCAAGCCGCTCGCGGAGCCGCGGCAAGAGAATCGGAAACACGTTGACGCGATACCACAAATCCTCGCGAAAGTCGCCCGACGTCACCATCGCCGCCAGATTGCGGTGAGTGGCGGCGACGATCCGCACATCGACGCGGATTGGCTGCTGCCCGCCGACACGCTCGACAAACCCGTCTTGCAGCACCCGCAACAACCGCACCTGCGCCGGCAACGGCAACTCGCCAATTTCGTCCAGGAACAGCGTGCCGCCGTCCGCCCGTTCGAACCAGCCCTTCCGCGTGTCCGAGGCGCCCGTAAAACTTCCCTTCTCATGCCCGAACAATTGCGAATCGATCAGTTCCGCGGGAATCGCCCCGCAGTTCACTCGGATGAACGGTCCATGGGATCGTGTCGACCGGGCATGAATCGCTCGCGGCGTCCAGCCGCCGCACCAAGAGAAACTCTAACGGCAGATGCCGCCCCAACAGCCGCGCGATCGTCCCGCACGACTCGGGAATCTCGATGTGCCGGCATGCCTCCTGCCAAACCTCCAGCAGAACGGTGCGAAAAGGCGGGTCTTGTTCAAACGTTGAATCCGTCATCGGTCACGGTCGTCCATGAAATGCCACGGGGCGTTGCCAGCATATATCACGGAAACGGCCTGTGCAGCCGCTCCCAATTACCAGCCTTGGCAATCGCGTGCCAAAGCGAGCCGGCCGCATCGTTGGCACGACCGTTGCGATACGACTTCCTCGGAACGGTCCAACCCAAAAAATACCGACTCCTCCACTCGAGGATTTTCACGCTATGCCGCGCAAGTTTCCCTGGATGATTCACTCCGCCCCACTTTCCCCGATCGCGACCCGCGCGACAAGTTCGCTGGCTTGGATCGCGGTCGCGTTGCTGACCTCCGTCACCACGATCGGATGCGGCGGCGGAACGGGCCCCAGTTCCGCCGGTGACAGCTCCGCTGGAGCCAAGGGAGCGGGAAGCGCAGGGGCCAAGCCGACCGTCACGCTGCTGAATGTCTCCTACGATCCGACCCGCGAGTTCTACGAAGAATTCAACCGGGCTTTTGCCGAGCACTGGCGTTAGCAAGAGGGGCAGGAGGTGGTCGTTGAGCAATCGCATGGCGGCGGTGGCAAGCAGGCCCGCGCCGTGATCGATGGATTGGAGGCCGACGTCGTGACGTTGGCGATCTCCTACGACATCGATGCCATCGCGGAGAAAGCCGGTCTATTCCCCAGCGATTGGCAGAAGCGGCTGCCGCATAATAGCGCGCCTTATACCTCGACCATTGTCTTTCTCGTTCGCAAAGGGAACCCCAAAGGCATCAAGGACTGGAGCGATTTGGTGAAAGGGGACGTGAGCGTGATCACGCCGAATCCCAAGACGAGCGGCGGCGCCCGCTGGAATTATCTCGCCGCGTGGGGATACGCGTTGAAACGCGAGTTGGGCTCGTTCGAAAAATTGACAGACCCGGCGGCACGGCCGTAGCCAAGGCGTACTTGGACTATCTGTACTCCGAAACCGGCCAACGGCTGGCGGCGCAACATCATTATCGCCCGGCGGAAACGCAACGGGTGCCGGAAGCGGAACGGCAAGCTTTGCCGGCTATCGAATTGTTCACCATCGACAAGGTCTTTGGCGGCTGGCGGATCGTGCAGCCCGCGCACTTCGACGATGGCGGCATCTTCGACCGGCTTTTGGAATCGGTGGCGGGAAAGAAGTAACGCCGCCGACAGAGGCCACAACGCGCTACGGGATGGGCGCATTCCACTCCCAAGCCAAGGACGAGCAGGACCACCCGCCATGATTGATCCCCCGCCGCGCGCTGCCCGTTGGCGATTCCGCCAGCACAGTGTGCTTCCCGGCTTCGGCCTGACGCTCGGCTACACCGTGCTCTACCTAAGCATCATTGTGTTAATACCGCTCTCCGCGCTGTTTGTACGCACCGCCTCGATGCCGCTCGAAAAGTTCTGGCAGGCGGTGTCCGAACCGCGAGTGGTGGCGTCCTATCGCTTGACATTTGGAACGTCGCTCATCGGCGCGCTCGTGAACGTCGTGTTCGGCTTTTGCGTCGCTTGGTCGCTCGTGCGTTATCGGTTTCCGGGACGGCGACTCATCGACGCGCTGGTGGACCTGCCGTTCGCCTTGCCGACCGCGGTGTCGGGAATCGCGCTGACGGCGATCTACGCGCGGAACGGGTGGATCGGCAAGTACCTGGCGGAGGTCGGCATAAAATCGGCTTTCTCGCCGCTGGGGGTGACGATCGCCATGACCTTCATCGGATTGCCGTTTGTGGTGCGCACGCTGCAACCGGCGATCGAAGAGCTGGACGGCGAATCCGAGGAAGCGGCGGCCAGTCTTGGCGCGACACGCTGGCAGACTTTTTGGCGAGTCACTTTTCCCGGATTGCTGCCCTCCCTGTTGACGGGATTCGCTTTGGCGTTCGCACGAGCGGTGGGCGAGTACGGCTCCGTGGTGTTCATTTCCGGCAACATGCCGCTCAAGACGGAAATCACCCCGCTGCTGATCATCACGAAATTAGAACAGTACGACTATGCCGGCGCGACCGCGATCGCCGTCGTCATGCTGCTCGCCTCCTTCCTCATTCTGCTAGCGATCAACGGATTGCAGTGGTGGGTTGGAGCGTCGGGACGGAAGGGAGTCTAAGCGATGGCGGGTTTAACAGGTCAACGCGCGAAACTGATCGGACGGAACCAAGCGGCGGTCCAGGACCCGGTTTGGGTTCGATGGCTGTTGATTGTCATCTCGATAGGTTTCGTCGGTTTGTTCTTAGCGCTGCCGCTGCTGACGGTCTTCCTGGAAGCGTTTCAGGACGGTTGGCGGGCTTATGCTCGCAGCTCCTCCGATCCGGCGGCGTGGAAGGCGATCAAACTGACGTTGCTGG
>CAIXSC010000163.1 GCA_903921945.1 uncultured Planctomycetaceae bacterium | reverse complement strand
GTGCCAAGATTGGCATCTTGCCGCACGCTTCCTGTGCGGCCATCGCGTCAACATCCAGGTCGCAGATCGCCTTGATGCAGCGGTCATCCAGCCCTTTGGCGACCCGAGAGGAATGGTAATGGCTCAAATCGCTACTGGCGACAACAATCGTTTGGTCATCAACCACCGCAGCCAAGGCCCTCGCTACTTGGACGGGATTGGCTTCACCCATCACCACGGCCAGGATCAGTTCCATCTGGTTTCCAGCCTTGAGTATCTCATCGGCGCCATCCAAGTCCGTTAATTGGCAAAAATCCGCGAATGTGGCGTGCTCGTCGCACGTCGTGCGTCCGGAATTTCCGCTGGACCGGGAACAACGCCTTGCGGCATGGTTCGGCTGGAGGCTGGAAATCATGAACCTGTTCGCGGCGGCTGGGCGGTCGCCGCGGACAAGCTGGGACCGAAGGGCATCCCTGGCATGTTTTCCCCCCTGTGGGCAGGCCGTCGGCGGGGTCGCGCCGAAGACCTTCCGAGAGTTATTTCGATTGCCGGGACGTGATGACTTTAAAAAGAATGGCGATGGTAGCGAACCGGTCGGCCAATCGCATCGTAGCGTTCGCTCCTACCATGCCTATCGCCGTTAGGCATTTTCCTGGAATCGAGGCGCCTTGAAGATTAAGGTCGCTTATCTGCCAGTCTCTACGCCGCTCGATGCCCGCCAGTGGCAGGGCCGCCTGCGTTCGATCCGCCCGAATTGGGGCCACCAAAACTGGGACCGCCAGACTGGGAACTACCCGGCTCCCGCTCGATCGCCTCGCGGCGGATTTCGCCATCCTCGCTGACATCCTCGAAGCGGACTGACACCCGTTTGGAGACACCGGATTCCTGCATGGTCACGCCGTAGAGCGTGTTGGCGGATGTCATGGTCTTCTTGGAGTGGGTGACGATCACGAACTTCGTGAAACTGAGGAAGTCCTTCAACACGTCAATGAACCGCCCGATGTTCGCCTCGTCGAACGGCGCGTCGACTTCGTCCAGAACACAAAACGGGCTGGGGCGGAATTGGAAGATCGCCAGCAAGAGGGCGACGGCGGTAAGCGCCTTCTCGCCACCGCTGAGCAGGCTGTTGCTGAACTGGGGCTTGCCCGGCGGGGTGGCCACGATGTCGACACCGCCTTCGAGGACATCGGCCCCCTCCTCGAGCACGATATCCGCGCGACCGCCGCCGAACGCCCGGCGGTAAAGCGTCTGGAAATTGCCCCGGATTTTCTCCAGTGTTTCCAGGAACAGGCGGCGGCTGTCGCCATTGATTTTGACAATGATCCGTTCGAGCGCCTCTTTGGCCTGTTTCAGGTCGTGGTATTGGTTGGACAATCCGCCGAAGCGGCGTTCCAGGTCGTCGAGTTCGGCGATCGACTCCAGGTTCACGGCGCCGATGGTTTGGATCTTCTTGCGCAGCTCGGCGATTTCCTCTTCAATCGCCGCTCGTTGCGTTTGCGCTTCCACGTCGGCGTTGTCGGACAGCAGGCCGGCCGCTTCGATTTCGATACCGTAGTCTTCGCGGAGTCGGGCGAGCAGCGTTTGCCGTTCCAACGACAACGCATGTCGGGCGAGTTCGCGTTGGTGGAGTTCGTCGGCGAGCGATCGCAACTGGCGACGCGATTCCTGGGCCTCTTCCGCGATCGATGTGCGTTGGCCGGCGAGCGTGTCGCGTTGCGTTTCCCAACCGCGGCACTCGCGGCCGTCCTGCTCGTAGCGCAGGGCGAGTTCGGAGAGCTCGCTGGTCGCCCTAAGGATTTGTCGTTCCGCATGAACGCCTCGGTCGTTCATGGCTTCGAGTTGCTGGCGGGCGTCGGCGACCGCCCTCCGCCGTTGTTGTTCGTCCTGGTCGACCTGCCGCAGTTGCGTATCGATCGCCTCGCGACGCTGTTCAATTCTCGCCAATTCAACTTGAGAGGCTCCGACTTCGCGCGAAATGCGTTGGCGGGCTTGATCCCGTTCTTGCAACACGGCTTCGGCGTCGCGAATCCGGCTGTCCCGCTCGGCGAGGACCACTTCGAGGCTGGCGAGCCGGCCGGAGGCGTTTTCCAACTGCCCAGCGACCGCGTCATGTTGACGTTCCGCCGCGAGCGCTTCGCTGTCTGTCGCCGTCCGCAATTCGCGGCGCTGTTGTCGTTGTTCCGCAAGTCCACGGGTCCGCACCAATTGGTCGGTGAGCCGCGCGGAGAGCACTTGGTGCTTTTCGGCCAAACCGCGCGCACGGCCATCCTGGACTTCGATGTTTTCCTGCAGCCGGGCGACTTCCCGTTGTCCATTGACGATTTGCGTCTCCAGCACGGCGGCCCGCTGCCGCAGATCGCGGAGTTCGCTGCGTCGGGACACGAGGGCCCCGGAGGTTTGCCGCGGGCCGGCGACGACCGTTCCGTCCGGCTCAAGAATCTGCCCGGCACGCGTTACATAGCGGCGCCCTGTGCCCGTCATGTCCTGCAACGAAAGAGCCGTCGCCAAATCTTCGACAAACCACGTTTCCCGCAGCAAGGCGTGGACGATGGCGGTCATCTCCGGCGCCACCTCCACCAGCCGATCCGCGCGTCCGATCACTCCCCGCTGCAGTTCGAACCGGGAATCGGGCGGCGGCGGCGAAGCGGCCGTCTGCTTCACCAGTCGCACGAAACCGACTCGGGCGGACGGCCGGTAGGCGCCGAGCGATACTTGTTCGATGAGCTTGTCGCCGTCGACGAGCACATACTGGGCGACATCTCCAAGGGCGACGTCGACGAGTGGCGCGAGTTCGACACCAGCTTGAATGAAATCGGCGACCAGCCCGCGCACTTCCGCGAACGCTCCGCGAGGCGATTGGCGCGCGAGCATGAGGACTTCCTTCACGCCGGAGCCAACCCCTTCCCGACGCGATTCCCAGTCTTCAAGCATGGAGATCCGTTCGCGGACGCCGGCCAGCACGCCTGACATTTCCGCGATTTCCTGCTGCCGCCGCGCTTGGATGCGACGGTTTTCCGCCACTTCCCGTTGGGCCGTTTCGAGTTTCCGGAGACATTCGTTCGCGGCCGTTTCCAGTTCCCGCTCGGAAGCCTCGGCCCGAGCCAGTTCTTCAGTTTGCTCGGCGATCATCGCGTCGAGCTCTTCCAAACGCTGGCGGCAGCGCTGCGCGGTCTCGGCCAGCACGGCGAGTTGCGAGCGGTAGCCGCTCGCCTCGTTGCTAAGCGCGGCCGCTTGCCGCAACAACGCGACTTGTTCGCCTCGAACGGCTTCCAGCGCGACGCGATGTTCTTCCAGTTCGCAGTTGATTTCGGCGAGCCGCGCTTCGTTGGCGCGCACGCAGCGGGCTTGCTCCGCGCAATCCGCCTCGGCTTGCCGCATCTGATTCAACGCGTCGCGCCGGCGGCGTTGCAATTCGGACGATTGGCGGCACAGCGACAGCATCCGCTCTTGCAGCCGAGCGGATTCATCCCGCAGGTCGCGGCCGCGGGCCCGCTGTTGATCGCGGACCGATTCCAACGCCGCGGTCCGTTCGCGGATCCGGCCCATCCGGCTTTCCGTTTCCCGCGACGCGGTGGCGGCGGCCGCCAATTGGCTCTCCGTCTCCAGCCGCCGCACCTCGATCCCTTCCACCCGCGCGTTCCATTGGCCGGCTTGGTCGCGGATCCGCTCGATCAGTTGATCAAGCTCAGCGAGCTGGTCCGAAAGCTTGTGCCAGTCGGACATTCCCACTTGGGTGCGCAGTTCCTGCAAACGCTCGTTGTATTCCCGGTATCGTTTGGCTTTCGCGGCTTGGGCGCGGACGCCACGCAACCGGTTGTCAACCTCTTCCACGATATCCTGCAGCCGCAGGAGGTTCTGCTCGACGCGTTCCAGACGCCTCTGCGCCTCGACTTTTTTCGCCTTGAACCGGCTGATGCCAGCCGCTTCTTCAAACATCGCCCGGCGGTCTTTCGGCGAAGCCTGCAACAAGCGGTCGACTTTACCCTGTTCGATCAAGCTGTAGGCGTCGACGCCGACACCCGTGCCGCGAAACAGATCTTTGATGTCGCGAAGCCGGCATGGCTGGCGATTGATCAGGTATTCGCCTTCACCGCCCCGGTAGACGCGCCGCGTGACGTGGACTTCCGGCGCGTCGATTGGCAACCGGCGGTCCGAGTTGTCGAACACGATAGTGGCTTCAGCGGCGTTCGCCGGCTTGCGGCCGCCGGTTCCCGAACCTTTGAAGATGACGTCGGCCATGTCCTGGCCACGAAGGCTCTTCGCGCTTTGTTCGCCGAGGACCCACTTGATCGCATCGACCACATTCGATTTGCCGGACCCATTGGGGCCGACAACCACGGTGATTCCCGCCGGGAATTCAAAGCGGGTTTTGTCCGCGAAACTCTTGAAACC
The DNA here is from genome assembly GCA_903921945.1 of uncultured Planctomycetaceae bacterium. Classification (GTDB taxonomy): domain Bacteria; phylum Planctomycetota; class Planctomycetia; order Pirellulales; family Pirellulaceae; genus CAIXSC01. Next base: position 1,658 of record CAIXSC010000163.1, on the reverse strand, counting down.
GGCTAGTTCCAACGCTTTCAGCATGGAGTCACTCGGTCTTGATTCCCATCCAACGTTCCAGGAACTTGTCCCAGGCGGATGGTGTGTTCGCAGTGCGATCAATCGGCTCGACCCGTCGCCGGTCCCGCTCGAAAATATCGGGCCGGGCAAGCTTCGACGATCCTTCGTCGCCCGACTCGTTGTCGTCGCTCAGGGCGCCGCGAGCAGCGCCGCCTGGCCCTTTGCCTTCCTGCGCGGTCCCGTTCGCCTTTCCGGCCCCGCCCGACTTCCCGGACTCACCCGAGCCGCTGTCCATCGAGGAATCCATGTCGGACAGTGCCGCTCGAGCGGGACTCGGAAATTCGTCGCCGTACGCGTCGCCATCCGAGACGCCGCTGGAGCCGCTCTCCGTGGCGTCTTCGTAGTCGTCCAGGGAGTCGCCTTGGGAGCTGGTTCCGGCTTCGTTCTCCATGTCATCGATTGTGCCGGCCGCGCCGGGCGACGACAGTTCCGGACGTTGGTAGTACCGGCCCGACCGAGGAACGGCTTCCACGGCGATCCGCGTATCCAGCCAGCCCTCGGACTTGGCCTTGCGGAACGCCGATAAGAGGTCCAGGTAGCCCGCGCCTAAACGCACCGCGGCCGGAATGAATTGGGCCAGCGTGGCGGACACCGTTTCTTCACGGTTTTCCTTGCCCGGTTCGAACCGCGTGATCTTCACGCTTTCGTCGTCGACGCGTTTGACGAGAACCTGCTTGTTCAGAAACAGATGGTTCGGCGGCTGTAGCTTTTGGTCGGCTCCGAAGAGCACCAACTCCGGACGTCGCGTGCGGGAAAAATGAATGACGGGCGGGGCTGTGGATTGGACCACATGGAAACTGAATTCCTCGTCGCCCAGGATCACGCCGCGGACCAGCGGGCTGATCTGCCGGCGTTGGCTTAACGCGCGGAAGGCGCCGTAGCGAGTTTCGACGCTGGGAACATGCAGCAGTTCCGACAAGGCGTCAAAGGCGTCCGGGCCCATGCCGGCGAGCGCCATCAACGCGGCCCAGCGAAACGCCGACGACTCCCGCGCGGCTTCGGCGAGCGGCTGGGCCGCCTCGGGCACATCCAAATACGCGAGCGCCTCGGCGGCGTTGAATCGCACTTCGAGGTCGGGCGAAGACAGCCCCTGTTTGAGCGTTGGAATCGCCTCTTTGCCGATCGCTTCGAGCTGCCAGGCGGCGCTTTCCGTCGAGACCGGTTCCAGCAGCTTGGCGGACAACTCCTGGATTCGCTCGCGGCGCCGAGCGGGCTTTTCCTTCAGCACGACGTTTTGGACCACGCGAATGAAACGTTTGAAATTGAGCGAGTAACGTGGATGCAACTGCAATTCGATGAAGTCGTCGCGTTTGGCGTTGGCGACCGACGTTCGGCCTCCGGCCGCATCCGCCGCATGGAACCGCGCGTTGACCGCGGTGGAAATCAGGGCCGCCGTGCGAATCTTTTTCGCCGAATCCTCGCGCACGACAAGTCCAAGGGAGCGTTCCGTATGCGAGATAGCTCCGCCGGGAATGAAGCCGCGAGTCTCCAACGCTTTCGACGGATTCTCCTGAAAGGCCGACTCGACCAAGAGCCGGCCCTCTCCCAACGCGATGATATGGCCAACGCGGATCTGCTTCTTCAAACTCTCCATTTCC
>CAIXSC010000162.1 GCA_903921945.1 uncultured Planctomycetaceae bacterium | reverse complement strand
TCTCTTCGATCCCAAGCCGTTGCTCCAAAAGCATCATGGCCAGCCGTATCCGGGCGGTCCGTTGGAGATCCACTTCGACAAGCAGAAGGGCAATGTGCTCGGCAGCCCGTTCAAGTTTCGCCGCTACGGCCAAAGCGGTATGGAAATGTCCGAGCTACTCCCGCGGATCGGCGAGCTCGCCGATCAAATCACGCTGGTGCGGTCGATGACCACCGAGTCGGTCGATCATGAATCGGCGTTGCGATTGATTCACACGGGCCGGTTTCTGGCCGGCATGCCCGTGTGGGGCTCCTGGTTGCTCTACGCGCTCGGGACGCTCAATGCGAACCTGCCCGCTTATGTGGTGCTATCCGATCCGGGCGGGCTGCCGGTCGATGGCGAACGGAATTGGTCGTCCGGTTGGCTGCCAGCGACATACGCCGGCGTGCCGTTTCGCTCCGGCCGCTCGCCCGTGCTGAACCTCACGCCGCCCGCCACGCTCGCCACCAACTCGGCGGCGCGCGAAAATCAGCTGCGGTTCCTCCAGCGCTTGAACGGCCAGTTCCGCGATCGCCACCCCGAGGCGAGCGAACTGGCAGCGCGGATCGAGCACTTCGAAACCGCCGCGCGGATGCAAGGCGCGGTCGGCGAAGCGCTCGATCTTTCCCGCGAGCCCGCGCATGTCCGCGAACTGTATGGACTCGATCGCGATCCGACCCGCGAGTACGGCGCCCGCTGCTTGATGGCGAGACGCCTGTTGGAACGCGGCGTGCGGTTCGTGCAATTGTTCCTGCAGGGCCAGCCGTGGGACACGCATAGCCGTAATGCCGAATCGCTGAAGGGGCTCTGCGCTCGCACCGATCAACCGAGCGCCGCCTTGGTCACGGACCTGCGCCAACGCGGTCTGCTCGACGATACCATCGTCCTTTGGACGGGCGAATTCGGCCGCCTGCCCGTATCGCAAGGAGCCGACGGCCGCGACCACAACCGCCACGGCTTCTCGCTTTGGCTCGCGGGTGGCGGCTTCCGCGCCGGCTATACGCACGGAGCCACCGACGATTTCGGCTACCGATCCGTGGAAAACGTTGTCACCGTCCACGACCTGCATGCGACACTGCTCGCGGCGCTGGGCATCGACCACCGCCGACTCACTCATCCCCATGAAGGTCGCGACGCCAGCTTGACCGACGTCGATGTGACGAAGGCCAAGCCTGTGCCTTCGCTGCTGGGGAGCGGCTGAGCGCCGGCCGTCCAATCGCGTCGCGATGCGGCGCGAGTGGACTTTCCCGTCGAACTACGTCTTCCGCAACGCTTCCAAGACGCGATCGGTGATCATCTGCACGAGCCGTTCCTGCTCGGAAGCGGACGGCAAACCGGCCGACGCTGGAGCGGCTGCCCCGGCGTTCGCGCCGGACACGCTCGCGCTTGGGGTCACGCCGGTGTTCGGTCCCATGGGTGGCGGCGCATCGAACGCTTTGCGTTCCACCCCCGAGGTCTTCCAGCTATCGCGGAAGATGTCATTCGCGCACACATCACAGTTTTTGTACTCTTCCGTGTTCCGCGGATCGGACCAGCCCCATTTCTGCTTCAGTTCCAGCAGTTCCCGTTCTTTCTGCTCGCTGAAGTAATGAACGCGTCCGAGGTCGCGGGCCAACATCAAGATGCGGCAGTACGCGTCCAGAATCTCCGTCCACCAGTACGCGCGTTCGACATCCTCGCCGTAGCTGACCGTCCCGTGGTTCGCCAGGATGATCACGTTCGTCTTGCTTACGAACGGCAACACGGTTTCGGCGAACGCTTTGCCGCCCGGCGTTTCGTACTTGGTGATCGGAACATCGCCCAGGAACACTTCGACTTCCGGCAGGATGCACTGCGGGATCGGCTCGCGCGCCACCGCGAACGCCGTCGCGTACGGAGGATGGCAGTGAACCACGCTCTTCACGTCGGGCCGCTGCTTGTAAATCTCCAAGTGCAACAGCGCCTCGCTGGAACGCTTCTTCACGCCCGCGAGCTGCTTGCCCGTCATATCCACCAGGCAGATGTCCTCGGGTTTGAGGAAGCCTTTCGAGTGCATCGTTGGCGTGCAGAGCACTTCGTTTTCACCGATCCGCACGGTGATATTGCCGTCATTGGCGGCGGCAAACCCCTTGTTGTACAAGCGGCGGCCGATTTCGCAGATGTCCTGCTTGATTTTGTGAGCGTTGACCATAGCGAACTCGCTTTCCCTTTCCCTTCAGACGCCAAAAAACTGGCTGGTTATCGTTTGTTGTTCGAGGCTCACGTGCCGGGCAGTCGATGCCGAATGGTCACGTCATCGAGGATCGCGGCCGCATACGCGTCAATACATCTCACCGCCGGCCGGAACGGCTGAGCTGCCTCCGGCCCCTCACTGATCGCGATCCACTGCCCGTCGCCCGCGCCCAATTCGTCCCACACGACGATCGGTTCGGCCGTCGCAGCCTGTTCGCCCGCCAGATTGGCGAGCGACAACGGGACGACAATCCGCAACCGCGCGCCGCTCAAGGAGGCATGGCTGCGGCTCAACGTCATCGTCCCAATCACCTTGCCGACTCGCATCGCTGGCTCGTATTCAAAAAAAAGTTAAGGCACGATCCGGAATTCGTCGCGGAGACGGCGAGACAACTAGCCGCGACTCCCGAAATGTCACTCGTCACTGGCTATTCGTCATTCGTCATCTGTCATTTGCGACTCGTCACTCGTTACTCACCACTCGCCATTCGCCACTCGCCACTCGCCACTCACCACTCGCCACTCACCATTCGCCACTCGCCATTCGTTCCTCATCCTTCCGTCGCCAGCCAGTGAGTTCGGTTGGCGGGACGATGGCGCGGGCCGGCGCGGAGGAACGTGTCGATCCAACCGCGAATCGTGTGCGGGCTGGAGCGGCGGTCATCGATGATTAACAGGTTCGCGCCCCAATCACGCGCCGCCGCCTCGATCGATACCTTATCGGTCGCCACCACCGCTCGAATCGACTCGCGACGATTCGCGACGCACGCCGCCCAGTCCCGTTCGGTTGTGAACAAGACGCCCAAATGGTGCGGCGCGGCTAACACGGCGGCGAGTTCGACGGCTGTTTGCTCGAGCGGCGCGGCGATCAACGTTTCCATGGCGGCGGGGACGCCCTGCAACGCCCGCAAGACCGACTGTCGAGCGGGCCATGAATGGGGACTGATGGCCGGCCCGGCACCCGGCTGGGTCATGCGGTGGGACGCGCTGCGTGGCGTGACGCTCTTCGCGACCTTCGCCGGATCCTTCGCCGCGTGCAAGTACAACTTGAGCGATGGAGCGGCAGCGGCCACCACCGCGCCGCTCGTAACGCTTAACTCGATCCGAAGCTGCCTCAACCGATCACGCGCCGATGGCGTGACGACCGTTCCAGGTCGCGTGCTCAACACGCGCGTCCCCGACGGCATCGCCGCTAACGTGGCCACCGTTACCAGCCGTTCGCCGAAATCCCAAACGCGGTTTTCCCCGGCGACAAAACCGGCCACAGACCCAGAACCCGCCCCAGATCCTGAGCCTGCCCCAGATCCTGAGCCTGCCCCGGATCCTGAGCCTGCCCCGCCGCTGCTGGTGCCGCTCGACGAGATCTTCGCCACCCCACTGGCCAACTGACTCGGCACGCCACTCGCGGTTCCACCTGCCGTTCCACCAGTTGCTCCGCTCGATTTTCCGCTCGATTTGGCACTCGCGCCGCTCAAGAGGCCCGGTCGATGGGAGCCTAAAGCGGTTTTCGGTTTCGCCGAGTCATTCGCGACCGCTCCAGAGGCCGGCTTGTTGTCGACCGGTTGGCTGTCGATCGGCTTGCTGTCGACCGGCTTACTGTCGACCGGCTTGCTGGCGGCGGTCGGGGCGGCCTGTGCTTCGAGCAATCGCTGAAGGACTTCCTGGACCAAGCGGTCGATGTCAGCTTGGGCGAGCATCATGACGCGCCTCCGCGGCGGCTGGTCCGCCGTTCGTCGCAGATGCCGATCACAGCCCAGCGGGCGGGCGATTTATCCGACTTGACCCATTCACGGGTGAACTTGCCGTCGCTGGTGATCATGACGCGTTCTCCGGGACCGGCGCCGACCGTGTCGATCACCAGCAGCGGGTCGCCATCCGGGGACGCGGCATCGGCAGCGAGCGGTTGGACGAGCAGCAGTTTCTGCCCGCGCAACGACTCGTGTTTCACCGTGCTGGTCGCGTGCCCCAAGACGAAGGCGACTTGCATGTTAGACGCCCCGCTTCCCGAGGATATGCAGATCCTCGATCATCGAGCAGCGTCGTTCGCGAGTGAACGTCAGCGGTGTGGTGACGCCTTCGCCTGTGGGACCGGCGATCGAGAACGATAGATAACCTTCACCACCCAGGCCGAGCGCGGCCATGCACGGCCCGTTCTTCACGAACAGGGTCGTGTCGAGCGCTCGGCCCATGCGAGTGAGATTGCGGACGTTGTTCGAGTGCATGATGCTGGTGTGGCGGAAACCGTGTTCGGCCTCTTTCGCCTTGGCGATCGCTTCGTCGACATCCTTCACGCGGATGAAAGGCACGAACGGCATCATCTGCTCGACGCCCACGAACGGATTGCCGTAGTCCGTTTCGCCAAACAGCAGTTCCACCTTTTCGGAGACTTGGCGGCCGGCTCCCTTGGCCAGCACGGCGGCATCCTTTCCCAGGAAGTCCTTGGACGGCGCGTCGTGTCGATGATCGCCTTCGCCGACCTGGATGATCGCGTTGCGCGTCAGCGTGTCGACTTCTTTCGCATTGAGCCGCGCGGCGCCGGCCCGATCCATCGCTTCCAGCATCCGGTCGAAGACCGAAGCGACCACGAACACTTCCTTCTCGGCGATGCACAGCAAATTGTTGTCGTACGACGCACCCTGGATGATCGAGCGGGCGGCTCGATCCAGATCGGCCGTTTCATCCACGACGACCGGCGGATTCCCCGGACCGGCGACCACCGCGCGCTTGCCGCTGTTGAGCGCCGCGCGGGCCACAGCCGGTCCGCCCGTCACGCAAATCATCGCCACGCCGCGATGCTTGAAGATCCCGGCGGCCGAATCGAGCGTCGGTTCGGCGATGATCGTGATCAGATTGTCGATGCCATAGCGGCGATGGATCTCTTCGTTGTAGCGCCGCACGCCTTCAGCCGCGACCTTCTTGCCGCTGGGATGCGGATTGACGACCAGCGTGTTGCCGCCCGCGATCATGCTCACCGCGTTGCCCGTCAAGGTCGGCAGCGAATGCGTGACGGGCGTGATCGCCCCGATCACGCCGAACGGGGCGTGTTCGATGACCGCCAGTCCATGGTCGCCGCTAAACACCTCGCTCCGCAGAAACTCGACACCCGGCGTGCGTTCACCTAGCGTCTTCAGCTTTTCGATCTTGTGCTGCAGGCGCCCGATCTTCGTTTCGTGCATCTCCATCGTGCCAAGCTCGACGCAGTTGTCGATCGCCAGCCGGCGGATGATCTCGATGATCCCCTTGCGATCCTCGATCGTGCGTTCGGACAGCTGTTCGAAGGCGTCCCGAGCCGCCGCGACCGCCTCATCCACACAGGTGAACACACCGTGGCGCCCCGTGAACCGCGGACCGGCGACCACCGGCGCGCGGCCCACCTGGGCCAGCACTTGAGCGATGACGTTGCGAATCAGATCTTCGTTAATCGGAGTGGCCATGATCGGCGGATTCCTTGCGAATCAGTTGTGCGATGGTTCTTGATGGCCGCGAACCGAGCTCGCGGCGAATGCCGGTTTCTGAATCTTTTGCTTTTGCTTTTTCTTTTGCTTCCGCTTCCGCTTCTGCTTTTACTTCTGCTTCTGCTTTTACGGGTGCTACGGCTGCCGATAGCTCTGGGCGGTGTTTTGCCCGCGGCAGGACGCCAGCGGTGGTTCGTAATTTGGTTTCGGGCTGGTTGGCGAGCGGGGTAGTGGTTATCCGTTGGACTCGCGCGAGTACACGCACTGGTGTTCCACATGCACGTGGTCGACGATCCCGATGACGATGGTGTCGATCGGCAGGTTCTTGGTTTCGGGGGTGAGTCGAGCGCTGGAGCCTTGGCAGATCAACACGTAATCGCCTTCGCCGGCCCCGAGCGTATCGACGGCGATGAACGTGCGGCCGGTGGTGACGAGCGACTGGCGTTGCTGCGGATCGATCCGGTACGGCTCGACGACCAGCAGTTTGAAGCCCACCATGGACTCCACTTTCTGGGTCGAAACCAGCGATCCGGTCACTTTGGCGACGAACATCGAATAGTCCTTGCGACGTGGTCCTGGGCGGTGCGGGTCGGCGGGTCGCGTCTCAGCCGCCGCGTCTCAGCCGCCGCGGAGCAGTTGGCACGATTGCCGGGCGACGATCAGTTCCTCGTTGGTTGGCACGATCCACACTTGGGTTGGACTGTCGTCGGCGCTGATCCGGCTTTCGCCCCGCGCCGCCTCGTTGCGAGCCGGGTCAAGCCGCACGCCGAGTCGATCGAGTTTTCCGAGCACCGCGGAACGCACATTGCGGGCGTTTTCGCCGATCCCGCCTGTGAAGACGATGACGTCGGCGCCGTTGAGTTCGGCGAGCAGCCCGCCGAGGTGGCGGCGGATTTCAGCGGCGAACACATCGAGCGCCAACCGAGCACGCGGGTGGCCGGCAGCGGCCGCTTCCTCAAGGTCGCGAATGTCGCCGCTCACGCCGCTCAACCCCAACAGTCCGCTCTTCTCGGCCAGCACATGCAGGACTTCATCGAGCGATTGGCCGGTGGCTTTCATCACCACAGGCAACGCGAACGGATCGAAATCGCCCACGCGGTTGTTATGCGGCAATCCCGATTGGGGACTCATGCCCATGGTGGTCGCCACGCTCGTCCGGCCGCGAATGCCGCACAAGCTGTTCGAACCGCCAAGGTGGCACGAGACGACGGACAGGTCCTCGCGTCCCAGCAGGTCAGCGATCCGGTTGGCGATGTAGCGATGGCTCGCGCCATGGAACCCCCAGCGTTTCACCTGGAAACGGTCGGCCCATTCGTACGGCACCGGGTAGTGCTTGATGTAATCCGGCGCGGTTGCGTGAAAACCGGTCTCGAACGCCGCGACCAGCGGAATCTCCGGGAGACGTTCCGCCAACAATCGCATGGCGCGAATGTACGGCGGATTGTGCGCGGGCGCGACTTGGTTCATCTCTTCCATCGCCGCCAACACGTCGGGCGTGACGCGTTGCACCCCGCTGATCCGTCCGCCATGAACCGCCTTGAAGCCGATCGCGGCGACTTCCGCCGCGTCCCGCAAGCAACCGTCGACCGGGTCGGTCAACTGCTCGAGACACTGGCGGACCGCCACCGCGTGGTCGGGGACAGGGGCCGTCAGTTCGCGACGCCGTCCCCCCACCTCGACGAACACCGGGCTTTCCTTCGCGCCGATCCGCTCGATGCCGCCGCGCGCCAATTGACGCTCGTCCGACATGTCGAACAGCCGGTACTTAAAGCTGGTGGAACCCAGGTTGGCGACCAGGATCTTCATGATCGTGAGCCTTCCGCGCGACAGGGAGCCGGGACTACATCAAGAACGCTTCGACCAGCCCTTCAGCCGGCCGCGGAATCACGTGGCTGCCGACCAATTCGCCGACCGCCTGGGCCGCCTGGGCGCCCGCTTCGACCGCCGCGCGGACGCTGCCGACATCGCCGCTGACGATCGTCGTGACGAGCGCGCCGCCGATGCCGATCCGGCGTTCGATCTTCACGTTCGCGGCCTTGGCCATCGCATCCGTCGCCTCGACGAGCGCGATGAGCCCCTTTGTTTCCACCAAACCAATTGCGCCTTGCATTGCCGATTCTCCGTGTGAGCTGTTTGTTGTGAGTGCGAACGATGAGCGAATGAAAACGAGTGTGAACGAGGACCGCTCGGCCGGAACTATTCGACCGACTTGCCCTTGGCCCCGCCGCGCGAAACGGGCGGCGGCAGAACGATTTCCAGATCCTCATGCGGACGCGGAATCACTTGCACGCTCACCACTTCGCCAATCCGGCCGGCAGCCGTCGCGCCGGCGTCGGTCGCCGCCTTGACCGCCGCGACGTCGCCCGTGACGAACGCCGACACCAGACCGCTGCCCACCTTGTCCCAGCCCACGAACGTGACGTTCGCCGCCTTGAGCATCGCGTCCACCGCTTCCACCAGGGAAATGAATCCCTTGGTTTCGATCATGCCCAACGCTTCCAATGACTTCGCCATAGTGCGGATACTCCAGAAAAAACCAACCGTAATCGAATCGTTTCAAACCCGAGCGTTCAGGAGGAACGCGGCCCGCGCCGCGCGTCATCCCGGCCGCGTCATTTGCCGTGCTTGGCGCCGTGGCAGCCGCATGGCGGATCCTGCTTGAAGAGCTCGACCTTCGTCGCGCTATCGAGGAAACAGGCATTCCCCTCGTCCGTGTCGATGTGGACTTCCAACTTGCTCGTCTTGTCGGCCCGGACAAGCAGGTCTTCGAACACCACCGAACACTGCGGAGCCTCGATCCGCAATTTCATGAAATCGCCGTTGCGAACGCCGTAATGCTCGGCGTCCCGTTCGTTCATGTGAACGTGCCGCGCCGCGCGGATCACTCCCTGAGTCAACTCGACGACCCCCTTGGGCCCCACGAGCACACATCCGGGAGTGCCTTGAATGTTGCCGCTGTGACGGACCGGAGCCTCGATGCCGAGCGATATCGAATCGGTGAACGCCAACTCCACCTGGCTGGCTGGCCGAGTCGGTCCGAGCACTCGCACGGTGGGCAGCATGCGCCGCCGCGGACCGACAATCATCACAGTCTCTTCCGCCGCGTAAAAACCGTCCTGGTACAGCGGCTTTCCCGGCGTCAACTTCTTGCCCGCCCCGAACAGGATCTCGACATGCTCGTCCGTCAAATGGCAGTGACGCGCCGAAATGCTCACCACCAAGTTCGGCTGGTACGGCGCCGAGGCCGCCGTCGCGGAAGGCGGCGGATTGCCCAGCACCAACTGCCGCACAATCGCTTCGATCGTCGACCGATCAATACTCAACCTGTCCATGCTCAACCGCCCTTCCCAACCAACCACAACGAACCACCGCCCACCCGAAACAACCCAAAACCCGCCACTGACCACTGACCACTGACCACTGACCACTGACCACTAACCACTGACCACTGACCACTGACCACCAACCACCAACCACCAACCACCAACCACCAACCACCAACCACCAACCACCAACCACCAACCACC
>CAIXSC010000161.1 GCA_903921945.1 uncultured Planctomycetaceae bacterium | reverse complement strand
GCGTCGATTTGCGCGTTGAGATACAAGGTAACGGCCCGCGACAGCTTGCCCATCAGCGCGTCCCAGGCGCCCGCGTCGCGGTACATCAGCGATTTCGTGTGCAAATAGTTGCGGCTGGAACCGCCTTCGAGCGCGTAGCTGGCAAGTGTGAACGGCGAACCGGCGAAGCCGATTAAAGGGAGGCTGGGCGCGAGCGCGGCACGGGTCAATCGCACGGTGTCGACGACGAACTCCAGCGATGCCATCGATTCCAGTTCCCGCACCCGGTCGACATCCTGGGCTTCGCGGAGCGGATTGTGGATCACCGGTCCGTCGCCTTGCGCGAATTCCAGATGGAATCCGAGCGGCTCGAGAATCGGCAGCAGATCGGAAAAAATGATCGCGGCATCGACGCCAAGCCGGTCGACGGCTGTAACCATCACCTCGGCGCACAGCGCCGCGTTCTTACACAGATCCAAGAACGAGACCTTGCTTCGCACCGACCGGTATTCGGCCATGTACCGTCCCGCCTGGCGCATCAACCACACTGGCGTGTACGGGACAGGCTCGCGACGACAGGCCTTCATGAACGGACTGTTGTACCAGGGGGCGGAGGAATCGGTTGGCGGTGGGTTCACGCGTGTCGCCTCGGCTGCCGTCCGCGAGAACGGCGAAATAGTGGAGGAATGCGGGTCGGCGGCTCCGCGAGCCGGCGCCGCGGAAGTGTCCGTGGATGTCGCCGCCGCCGCCGGGCGTTTGCGGCGCAGCGTTTCGTGGCATTGCCGCGCGGCGGCTTGGACCATCGGCCCCATTTTGGGATGCTCGGGCTCGATGTCCACGTCAATCTCGTGGTCGCGAAGCGTTTCGCTGGTTGTCGGCCCGACCGAGACGACCGCCATTCGCGCCAACTGGCCGCGCACTTGTTCCGCCAGTCCCATCTGTTCCGCGACAAGCAGCAGATTGACGACTTGATGCGCGGACGTGAACATCACGACATCGCATTCGCCGCGCGCGATCGCTTCCACATTGCCTCGTAGCGGTCCGACGTCGGCGGGCAATTCCCAGCGATAGACGGGGACGGGCATCACGCGGGCACCACGCGCTTCCAAACCCGCGATCAAACTGGGATTCGGCTTGCCGTATTCCTGGACGGCGACGGTCAGATTCTTTACGGGCGCTTGTTGATCGAGCGTCTGAAGCAGTTCCCGCCATGTGTTCGGCTCGGGGACGCGAATCCGCGGCGCCAAGCCGACTTCACGCATCGCCGCCACCGGCTTCGGCCCGCGGGCCACCGTGACGACGTCGGACAACGCATCGAGGTAACGCTGGCGGTCCACGTGCCGCTCCACCACCGCCAACAGTTGGCGGAAGCCGACACCCGTAAGGAAGACGACACAATCGACTTGGCCGGTGATGAGCAGATTCGCGAAATCGATCGCCGACCGATGATCGTCGATCGCCACTTCCCGCAGCGATGGACTGACCCGCGGTTCGCCGCCGCATGACGCGATCATGCGAGCGATCTCGCCCGCTTGGCGGCTCTCGAAGGCGGCGACGCGCAACCCGGCGAAATCGGCGGGAGGTCGCTTCGCGGAGCCTGGTTCGTCATTCAGTGGGTCGTTATTCATAGGGCTCCATGCTAACCGAGCTATCCGGGGGAAGTCAGGGGGAAGTCGTTCCCTGCCCACCGCGCCTTCGCCAGCGGAAGTCCGTCCGACATACCCGTCCGCTCGAAAACTTGGACGAAGCGGCGGGAATCATGCCGCGACCTCCGATCGGAACCATGGGCAGCGAGTCGGGTCTACAACGCGAGCCGGCTATCGCCTACCATTCGCTGGCAGCAATAGGCTTCGATAAAGTCGGCGGTTCTGTCGGCAGGACACCAGGAGCGGCGAGCGATGGCAAACGCGGATTTTGAGCGGATCGAGGCGGCTTGGACGGCGGGCGGGGTCGCGGGCGCGTTGGACGCCTTGTGCGACCAGCTGCGGGCTGGAAAGAAGCACCACGAACTGTTCGAGGCGCTCAAAATGCGGGTCCGGCAACGCATCGGCTTGCCGCTGCTCTACGGGGACGGGTCGGATGACCTGGACGAGTCCCAGCGGTTGAAACTGGAAGACGGTTTGATCGAGGCGTGCCGCGAGGTGGGTACGCTGTTGTTGAACCAGGGACGGGTCCGCGAAGGCTGGATGTACTTGCGGCCAGTCGGCGATAAAAAAGCGGCCGCTCAATTGCTGGCCGGCATCGAGCCGGACGAAGACAACATGGAGGAGTTGATCGAGGTCTGTTTGCGCGAGGGTGTGGATGTCGCGCGCGGTTTCGGCTTGGTATTGAAGAATTACGGCACCTGTAACGCGATCACGACGTACGAAGGCGAGATTCCTCGGCAAAGCCGCGTCGATCAACAGGCGGCCACCGCGCTGCTGGTCGAGCATCTCCATTCGGAACTGGTCGCGAATCTGCGGACGGATATTGGCCGCCAAGAAGGAGCGACACCGGCCGAAACGACGCTCGCCGCGCTTGTCGCCGACCGTCCGTGGCTGTTCCAAGAAATGACGTACCATGTCGACACGACACATTTGTCGTCCGTCGTCCGTTTCGCGCGGCTGAGCGAAACACCGGCCGTGCTGCGGATGGCGCTCGACCTGACCGAATACGGCCGCCGGTTGCATTCGCAGTTCCAATATCCGGGCGATGAACCGTTCACCGAGAACTATCCGGCGCACGGTCTGTTCTTTGCGGCGCTGCTGGGTGAACGGGTCGATGAGTCGCTGGCCTATTTCCGGCAGCGGGCCGAGTCGGCCGATTTGCAGCAAGTGGGAACGATCCCGATCGAAGTCTATATCGATTTGCTGGCGCGGTGCGGCCAGCCGGCCACGGCGATTGACGAATCGCTGCGGCTGATGCCGGCCGGCCAACAAGGCGTCGGGATCGCGCCGTCGCTGTTGGATTTGGCCGAGCGGGCGGGAAGATACGATCGAGTGCAGTCGCATTGCCGCGAGCGCCAGGACTTGTTGGGGTTCACGGCTGCGTTGGTGCGGGCGGCACGTCGCGTTCACTGACGATCGCTCGGGTCCTGATTTGTCGATCCAAGGCGGAATGGGACATGGCGCGCAAAAATCGCAAGCCGGCGGCTCCGCCGGCCATCGACGGTGCGGAACTGGCCTCTGATCCAACGGCCGCTTCGGGCCTTGATTCCGGCCTTGATTCGGGCGTCGCTCCGGGCCGTGCAGCGGGCACCGGCACCGTGCATCGCGATGAGCCCGGCGACGAAGACGTCGCCAGTTCGCCGGCGGCCGCTCGCGTGCGACAGATTGGTCGCCTTGCGGGGCCCGTGGCGGCGTTGGCGATCTATCTGGCCCTTGGCGCCTGGGCCACCGAGCTGTCCCGGGAGGCGCGGGTGGCCGCCTCGATTGGCGCTTTGATGGCCTGCTGGTGGATGACGGAGGCCGTGCCGCTGGCTGTCACGGCGTTACTGCCATTGGTTCTGTTCCCGCTTGGCAATGTGCTCAAACTTCAAGACACGGCCACCCAATACGCCGAAAAGAACATCTTTTTGTTTCTCGGCGGGTTCTTGATCGCGTTGGCGGTCGAGCGTTGGAATCTGCATCGGCGGATTTCGTTGCTTACCGTCTTGGCGGTGGGAACCCGGCCGGACAGGCTCGTAGGGGGCGTGATGCTCGCGACAGCCGCCACCAGCATGTGGATCAGCAATACGGCGACGGCCGCGATGATGCTGCCGATCGGTTTGAGTTTGACGACGCTTCTGGGCGACCGCCTGAAACAACTGGCCGCCTCCACCGCGGATTCGGATCGCGAGAACGGCGTGTCCGGGAAGGCGCAAGCCGAATTGGCTCGGGCGCCGCAAGCGTTCGCGACATGCCTGATGTTGGGAATCGCCTATTCGGCTAGCATCGGCGGACTAGGCACGTTGATCGGCACGCCCACCAACGTCGCGTTGGCGGGTTTTATCGAGAAACAGGGGCTCTCGATAGGCTTTGGCGAATGGATGAAGTTGGCGATTCCGCTGGTGATCGTGTTCGAATTCCTGACGTGGTTGTTGCTGACGAAGTGGCTCTTTCCGATCCGGGTTGCTGAATTGCCTGGCGGTCGCGAAT
>CAIXSC010000160.1 GCA_903921945.1 uncultured Planctomycetaceae bacterium | reverse complement strand
GGATCGAGCGTCAGAGAATCCAAGGAGGTGATCTCGGTCGCCATCAACAACCGCGACTCCAGCAATTCCCCACGCAGTCGACGGGCTCGAAGGGCATTTTGCCGGCGAAGCCACTCGGCGGATGCCTTCCCCATCGAAAAGGCTTTGAATCCCGCACTCCGCCACCGCTTCCAAAACGCAACTGTCATCGCGAGCAACTCCGCGTCGAGTGGCCGTTTGCGTAATCCACACGCAAAACCGGCTCATACGAAAAAAACGTAAAAACTAAGCAGTTGCGTAGAAAATATTCAGTCCTTACCAATTATCCAATTCTCCCTGGGAATAAATACGAAATTTTTCCCACGAAAAAACTATACATTCTCCCAGAATAGTCCAAGGCAGACGAAGCGGCTGTTGGCCGTGATTGCTGGGAGACTACGGAGTACCCGAGCTCTCCAAGGCATCAACCCCTCCTGCCGAGCTATCGCGAGGGGTCGTCTTCCAGATCGCCGTTGCCAGAATCGCCAATGCGAGCACGATCAGCGCGATTGTGCGGGCACGCGGAGTGGCCCATTGAGAAAGGGTGGCGAGCGATAGGGCCATACCGGCCATTGCTAGGGCGATCAACGGATAAGGCAATACGGCGAGGGCGATGGCGGAAAGTGCCAACGAGAGGAATGCGGCCGCGTTGGCGAGCGGCGAGTGAGGCGGCGTGTCCAACGGGCTGGCCCGGGCGGTCCCCCCCCTGGACGCTCCCCCCAAAGAACCTGCGGCCCACGGAGCCGGGCGGTCCACGAATTTCCCCGCACCGGCAACACTTGGCGGATCGCCCACAACCAAGCGTAGCCACTCGCGCAACCGACGCTGTCGGCGTCGCCATCGATCGCCGGCCGTCGGCTCGAAGTCGCTCGAAAATGGCGTCCCCCAACGCTTGGCATTCGCGGTTTCGAGTCGCAACAAACGTCCCGCAGCCGCCTCGTCGGAGGATTGGGCGGTTTGGCTGGCGATCGCGGGTTGGGCGTGCGTTTCGATAGGGCTCGCGGGTGATTGCGGCCGAACCGAGACGGGTAACGCGCGTCCAACGACCGTCGTGCGGGAAGGTTCCAGGCTGCCGCCTGTCTGTGCTGGGATCGGGTCGCGGCGAACGGGGGGCAGGCCATCGGCGGCCGGCGACACTGCGAAGTGGTGGCCGCACCGCCAGCAGCGGTTGACAGCCCCCATGATTTCTTCGCCGCAGTAGCCGCAGTGCGCTTTCATTCCCGCAGATTAGCATCAAAGCCGCGGGCGGTTGTCAATCCGAGTCCGGTTAATCGTCGCCCAACGTGCTCACCACTCCGCCGCCCGCGTCCCCGTTATCGACGTTGATGGTGCCGCTGGCGACGCAGCGGAGTTTGCCGCTCCCGGGCAAGTCGGTTTCGACCTCGATGGTCGCGGCGACCTTTTCGGAATCGTTGCCGGCGGTGAATCGCAGCGGGATGAGATGCAACGTTTTCGCCTGGCCTCCGACCTCGAACTCGAATCGCGGATCGTCGCTGCGCACATTGCGGATTCGGAACGGTTGTCGGCCGCGAACGACCAGTTGCTTTTTCGCCGTTTCACCTGGGGCGAGCGATCCTAGGTAAAGGGAAGCGGGGCTGAGAGAGAGGGCGGGAGCGACTCGGCCCTCCACAACCAGCGGGACGCTTGCGTTACGACTGTCGTTGGTGACCAGCAGCAACTGGTCCTGGAAAAAACCTTCGGCCAAGTCCGGTTTGAGGAACACCACCATGTCGTAGGCAACTCGTCCGTTTCCGCGGCCGCGTTCATTGAGTTCGACTTCCAGGTGCGAGTTGGCGCTGCGGACATCGAGGATGCGCCAGTCGGCTTTCCCGGCGTAGTTAATCGCGACTTGCTTGCTGGCTCCCCGTCCGATATCGACGACTCCGAAGTCGACGGATCCGGGCGTGAACACAACGTCGCTGCGGATGAAGCCCTGGACGTTTAGTTGCACTTCGGCGGAGAACGGCTTGTCGAAGGTGATGGTGAGAGTCGCGCTGCGGTGTCCGAGGAAGCTCGCGGTGTTGAAGGTCGCGACAACGCCCCCTTTTTCGAACGTGTGCAACGTATCTTTGGTGAGCGAGACGCTCGTGCAGCCGCAACTGCTACGAACACCGGCGACGCGCAGCGTTTCCTCGTAGATGTTCTCGAACTCGAATACGAATTCGGCCTTGGCGCCGCGCGCGACGGTGCCGAAATCGTGCTCGAACGTTTTGAACATCTTCTTGGCCCACGGCTGCGCGATTGCGGGGCGCACGCTGGAAACCGCGATGGCGCTGGGCACGGATGCGGCGCACAGGGCAATCCATGAACGGCGGTTGATGACCGGGGTAAACGGGGTGGGCGGCAGCTCGATGAGTGTCCTACGGGTTACGTCGAGGGTCACGCCTGGAATCCTCCTCCTCCTTAACTGCCACCGGCAGAAGACGAACTATGACGGTTTTTCGGTTTGAAGCGGGCATTCGCACAAACTTACCCGCCGAGACCGTTCGTTTTTTCCTGTTTTACCCGATGTCTCCCCCCGTGCGCATGGGCATTTCCGGTTCGGTCTTTCGCGGACGGCGCGGACTGGGGTACGATGGGCAAGGTCGGAAGTCAGAGCGGCCTTCGGAGTTGGCGTCTAAGGAGGAGCGTTTCGATGCAATTTTGGCAACGGTTTCCAGGGCGGCAGGCGAGGTTCGCGGGTGGCATGCTCGCCGCCATGCTTGTTACGGGTATCTACGGATTGGGTCCCACCTCAGCTCGTTCGGCCGAGCCTCCCGCGATCGGCAGGGCAATCGCCCCGCGCCACTCGTTGTCCCGCTCGGGACTGGACCGGGCTGACCTGGGCCAGTTCGCCACCTCGCTCGTTGCTGCGGACTCGGCGGCAGCCGGAGACCAAGCCGCTGGGGCGGACGGGCCCGACGTGGTTGGCGAAGCGTGCCAGCCGGGGAAGGCGAAAGCTGGAGCGAAACCGCCCTTCCCCAACTCCCAGCCGGCCCCGGAACTTCCTCGCGACGCTGAGTGGCTGAATGTTTCCAAGCCGCTCCGCATCAAAGACCTCCGCGGCAAATTCGTACTGCTCGATTTCTGGACCTACTGCTGCATCAACTGCATTCATATTCTTCCTGAACTCAAAAAACTGGAGCGGGCCTACCCGAACGAGCTCGTCGTGATCGGCGTCCACTCGGCCAAGTTCGAAGGGGAAAAGGACAGCAAGAACATCGAAGAGGCGATCCTGCGGTATGAGATCGAACACCCGGTGGTGAACGATTTCGACCACAAGATCTGGGATGCCTACAGCGTGAACAGTTGGCCGACGATTTGGCTAATCGATCCCGAAGGGAACGCGGTCGGGCAAAACAGTGGCGAATTCAAATTCGAACTGGTCGACGCCGTGCTCCGCAAAGCGATCCCGTACTATCGCGAAAACAAGACGCTCGACGAAACCCCGCTCAAATTCGACCTGTTGTCCGAACGTCAACAGCCGACACCGCTTCGCTACCCCGGCAAAGTCATCGCCGATGCGGCTTCGCAGCGGCTGTTCATCGCGGATAGCAACCACAACCGGATCGTTGTCGCCAAGTTCGATGGCACGGTGCTCGAAACGATCGGTTCGGGGCAGATCGGCCGGGCGAACGGCGACTACGCCACCGCCAGCTTTGATCATCCCCAAGGGATGGTCCTTCATGGTGAAACGCTTTACGTGGCGGACACCGAAAACCACATGCTCCGCAAGGTGGACTTGGTCGCGAAGCGGGTGTCGCACGTGTCGGGAACCGGCGAGCAAGGCAGCGGATGGCCGGGCGTGGAACGGGCGCAAGCGACGGGGAAAATTCCTGATAAGTGGGTCGGTCCATGCAAGACCACCGCGTTGAATAGCCCGTGGGATCTCTGGATTCACAAGGAGGAACTCTACATCGCGATGGCCGGTCCGCATCAGATTTGGAAGATGCCTTTGTCCGAGGCGCAGATTGGCCCGTATGCGGGCAACGGCCGCGAAGACATCGTCGATGGACCGCTGATCTCCCGCGTCCCGTATCAGCTTGGGGCGTCGTCTTTCGCACAGCCAAGCGGCCTGAGTTCCGATGGGGAATGGCTGTTTGTGGCCGACAGCGAAGGGAGTTCGGTCCGCGCCGTGCCGTTCGATCCCGCGAAGGAAGTGCGCACCGTGGTCGGCACCAGCGAATTGCCGGGCGGGCGACTGTTCCATTTCGGCGACGTCGACGGTCCCAAGGATCGCGTCAAACTGCAGCACTGCCTCGGAGTGGCGTACAACGACGGCAAGATCTACGTCGCCGACACCTACAACAACAAAATTAAGGTCGTCGATGCGAAAACCGGGGCAACGCTGACGCTCGTCGGAAGCGGCACGCCGGGGAAATCCGACGATCCCCCGACGTTCGACGAACCTGCGGGCATCAGCTATGCGGCGGGCAAACTGTACGTCGCCGACACGAATTCCCATGCGATCCGGGTTGTCGATATCGCCACGCGTAAAGTTTCGACGCTGCAGTTTGCTGGCCTGGGGCCGCCAAAACCGCCGGCGGCGAAAAAGCCGAGCTTCGCGGGCGCCAAGCAAGTGAAGGCGCCGGCGGCGACCGTCAAGGCGGAGGGTGGATTCGTGACCGCAACGGTGAAGCTGGCCCTGCCGAAAGGTTGGAAAATCAATCCGTTGGCGAAGCTGAGCCCGTGGGTCGATGCGGCCCCTGGGTCGGGACCGATCGATCGCTCCGGCCTGGGCCGTCAAATGGTCGATAAGCCCACGACGGAGTTTTCGGTGCGGATCCCGGTAAAGGGCGAAGGTGAAGACACCGCTACCGTGGCGGTGAGCTACTTCTACTGCCAAGAGGGAAACGAGGGGCTGTGCAAAGTCGGCGGAGTCGTCTTCACCCTACCGCTCAAGGTGAGCAGTTCGGCCACTGAATCGACCGTCATCCTCGAGCATAAGGTCGAATAGCGGGCCGGGTTTGCAGAGCCTGGCGGATTCGGCTACATTATTGGGCTTTCCCTAGACACTCCGTCGTCGCCAACCCTTCCACCACCATGTTTGAATCGCTTCAAGATGGAATGCGAGCCGCGCTGAAGACCCTCACGGGCAAAGCGAAGCTCACCGAAGCCAACATGCGCGAAGGGTTGCGGCTGGTCGAACAGTCCTTGCTCGAAGCGGATGTCAGCTATGAAGTTGTGCAGAGCTTCATGGAGCGTGTCACGGCCCAGGCGGTTGGTGAAAAGGTCTTGCTGTCGCTCGATCCTAGCCAGCAGGTGGTCGGCATTGTCCACCAGCAACTGATCGAACTGTTGGGCCCTGTCGATCCCTCGCTGCCGTTCCGCGAGGACGTAACCGTCTACATGCTCTGCGGGCTGCAAGGTTCGGGCAAGACGACGACCACGGGCAAGCTCGCGAAGCTGATCCAGCAGGAAAGCGACAAACGCGTCATGTTGGTGGCGGCCGACTTGCAGCGGCCGGCGGCGATCCAACAACTGCATGTGCTGGGTGAACAGCTAGGTGTGGCGGTCTATTCCGATCCGAACACCAAAGACCCGGTCAAAGTCTGCCAAGACGCGGTCCGTAAAGCGCGGCAGGAGCGGATCGGGGTCGTGATTCTCGACACCGCTGGCCGGTTAGCGATCGACCGCGAGCTGATGGACGAGTTGAAGCGGGTTGAAAACCAGGTTCGGCCCGACAAGGTGTTCCTCGTCGTCGACGGCATGACGGGCCAGGACGCGGTCAACAGCGCTTCCGCATTCAATGACGCGTTGGAGCTCGACGGCGTCATCATGACGAAACTGGACGGCGATTCGCGCGGCGGCGCGTTGCTGTCGGTGAAGCAAGTCACCGGAGTGCCGATCAAGTTCATCGGCACTGGCGAGCATCTGGACGCGCTTGAGCCGTTTCGGCCGGAAGGCATGGCCAGCCGAATTTTGGGCATGGGCGACATCCTGGGATTGGTGGATGTCGCGCGTCGGGCAGTGGACGAAAAGAAGCGGGTCGAACTCGAAGAGCGGTTGCGAGCCGGCCAGTTCACGCTCGAGGATTTCCGCGACCAGATCATGCAGTTCATGAAGCCGGGGCTCATGATGAAGCTCATGGGCTTGCTTCCCGGCATGGGCGACCTGCAGCAGATGATGGGCAGCGTCGACACGGAGAAGGATACCAAGCGGCTCGTGGGCATCATCGATTCGATGACGCGAGCGGAGCGGCGGAATCCGAAGTTGATCGACTCGAGCCGCCGCAGCCGGATTGCTCGCGGGGCAGGTGTCGAGCCGGTGGAAGTCACGCAACTGATCAAGCAGTTCGATGTCATGGCCCCGCTTGTCCAAGGGATGGCGGGGGCCGGCATGGCGGAGCGGCTGCGAAAGGTCCGCGAGTTACAGGCGGGCGGCCTGTTCAATCCAGGCGCGCAGCTGATGCGCGAGAAAAAGGGTACCGGGAAGCGGCTCTCCACCAAGGAGAAGGCCGATCTGCGAAAGCAGCGGGAAAGGGAATTGCGGCGGCGAAAACGCGAAGAGCGGGGCCGATAAAGCGAACGGGACTGGGACAGTGTTACGAGGGAGGAGTTTGCAGTGGTTTGTATCCGTATGAAACGATTCGGCCGGGTGAACCGTCCGTTTTACCGCGTCTGCGCAATCGATCGAAAACGCGGCCGTGATGGACGCGTGATCGAGGAGCTCGGGCATTACGATCCCATGATCGGCGAGGTCGATGCTCGCGCGATTTTGAACGGCGACCGGATCGCGTACTGGCTCAGCGTTGGCGCGCAGCCCAGCGATCGCGTCCGGGTGCTCATTAAGAAGTACGGCAAGGACGGCACGCATTCCGCCGCTCAACAGGCCGCGCTCGAACGCCTTAAAATCAACAAACCGAAGGCCCCGCCGCCACGGAAAATCCCCCTGCCAGCTCCGGAAGCGGCTCCCGCTCCCGCCGAGTCCGCCGGGGAAGCGTCCGCGGATGGCGCCGGCGAGTAGTTTTCGAGCGGCTACGGCTGGGTTTGCTGGGTCCGGACGGTAAGCATGCGGTTCGATGTCCTGACACTGTTCCCCGGGATTTTCTCGGGATATTTGAGTCAGGGATTGCTTCACAAAGCGATCGAACGCGGCTTAATCGACGTTCAACTGCACAACATCCGGGACTGGTCGAGCGACCCGAAGCACCACAAAGTCGATGATCGGCCCTACGGTGGCGGTCCCGGCATGGTAATGATGGCTGGGCCGATCGTGGATTGCATCGAGTCCGTGCGCGGCAAGGCGGCCGATGCTGGGAAACTGATATATTTGACGCCGCAAGGACGGCCGCTCACTCAACCGCTGGTTGAGCAGTGGGCGGGCGAGCGGCGATTGCTCCTGTTGTGCGGCCGCTACGAAGGGGTCGATCAACGGGTACTGGATTTGTTGGAGCCGGAAGAAGTCTCCGTCGGGGATTACATCCTGAATGGAGGCGAGGTCGCGGCGATGGTGGTAATCGACGCCGTCGTGCGACTTGTTCCTGGCGTGTTGGGTGACGAGGAAAGCAGCGTGTCCGATTCGTTCTCCTCCGGCAATCGATGGCTGGAGGGAGCTCAGTACACGCGGCCGAGGGAGTATCGCGGGCTTCAGGTGCCGGAAATCCTGATGAGCGGCGACCACGCGGCGATCGCCCGGTGGCGGAAAGAACAAGGCTTTTTGAAAACGCGGCGAGTGCGCGCGGATTTGCTTGGGAAGAACGAGGATTCGAAATCATGAGTCAGCAAATATTGGCAGCGGTTGAAAAGTCGTCGTTGCGCGAAGACGTGCCGCAATTCCAAATCGGTGACACGGTCGACGTTCACACCCGGATTCTGGAAGGCGACAAGGAACGTATCCAGTTGTTCTCCGGGACCGTGATCGCGCGGTCGGGCAGCGGCAGCCGAGCGAATTTCACCGTGCGGCGGATCGTCGCTGGCGAAGGTGTCGAGCGGAAGTTTCCGCTGCATTCGCCGCGGATCGCGAAGGTGGACGTAAAACGTTCCGGCGTCGTGCGCCGCTCGAAGCTCTACTACCTGCGCGATCGCGTGGGCAAATCGGTTCGTCTCCGCCAACGGCGGGCAACCACCGAGGACAACGGCGCCGGCTAGTGGCGTGGCGCCGCCGGATTTGCATGCAGCAGGCGCGCACTTACCGGCTTTGGTTCGAGTTCGCGTAGTCACCCCGTCCTGGACAACGGCTCGCGACGTTTCGTTCACGAGCTTCCCAGGTCTTTCGCCAAGCAGCTTTGCACGAAGCAACGTGGGGCACCCCTGAACCGCGATAGCTCGATGCTATCGCGGTCCTCGAGGAGAGTGCGCCCCCATGCGTTGGTCGAACCTTTTCGCGCTGCGACTCAAGCAGCCCGCAGCCTGGTTTCATTCCGCACTCGGCGGGTTCCATCGAACCATCCGCTTGCGATTTGCTGAGCGTCTTTGGTCGCTGACTGGCCGCGTCGCAAACGACTTGGCGACCCGTTTCCCGCCATGGCAGACGCTCTCCCGAGTGCCTAGCCTTGCGCGACTCACCTCGAAACTGGCATCGTGGTATTCGCCGACGCCATTCGGACTGCAAGGCGAGCGCGCCGCCGAACGGTTTCTCCGCCGTCTGGGATATACGATCGTCGATCGACGAGCGCGCGGTGGACTGGGAGAGATCGACCTTGTCGCCGTGGACCATCGAACGATCGTGTTCGTGGAAGTCAAATCACGGCGGTCCCATCAACGCGGCCATCCGGCCGAGGCCGTCGATCCGCGCAAACAGCGTCGTTTGACAAGACTCGCGTTGTCCTGGCTAAAACGCCATGACTTGCTGCGGGAACGCGCGCGGTTCGACGTTGTCGCCATCACGTGGCCCAAGGCGGAACGCTCGCCTACAATCAAGCACATTCGCAACGCCTTCGAGGCGGCGGGCGACGGCCAGATGTTTTGCTAGTCACTCGGCGAGATGCTCTACACTCGGAATGACACATCGGGAGGCGGCGGTATGCGGCAGGGATTTCAGCGGCAGTGGCAACGTGAAGCGTATGGCGAAGCGAATGGCGGTATGGGCGGCGTGGCCTGCGGAGGACCGGACGGCTGGCAGAAGCATGCTCGGCGTAACGCCAGGCTCGAAAGCCACCTCCACGGCATCCGCACCGCCGCCCTCCGCATCAGCATGCTCGTCCGGATCGTAGCCCCGCTGGTCGTCGCCGTGTTCGCGATCGGTCTCCTTCTTCAGACCGCGATAGCGCCAACCGCGTCGGCAAAAGCGCCATTCCATCAGAACGCTTCCACGAAAGACGCGTCCACCAAAGACACTTCCACCAAGTCGGTGGTGCAGCCAGCGGGTAAGCCGGCGGTCGCCGCCGCTGCGTCGCCCGATTCGCGGCCGAACATTGTGCTCGTGTTCGCGGATGATTTGGGGGTCAACGACCTTGGGTGTTATGGTCGAGCGGAGCATCGCACGCCGAATCTCGATCGGTTGGCGAGCCAGGGAACGCGATTCTCGACAGCCTACACGGCTCAGCCGATTTGCTCGCCATCGCGGGCCGCGTTGATGACGGGCAAATGCCCAGCGCGGCTGAATCTGACCAACTATCTCCCGGGGCGTCCCGATGCCGCTTCGCAGAAAGTATTGCAACCGAGGATTGAAGGCTATTTGCCGCTCGAGGAAGTGACTATCGCGGAGTTGCTTCGGCAGGCGGGATACGCCACCGGGCTCTTTGGCAAATGGCATTTGGGAGGTCCGCGGCACTCACCAGGGCAGCAGGGCTTCGATGTCATCGAATCACCGCCCGCCAATACAAAGCCCCGAGCGAATGGAGAGGGCGTCGTCGAGGGCGGTAAAGGTGAATTTGCGATCACGGCGGCGGCCGAAAAGTTTATGGCGGACAACAAAGACCGGCCATTCTTCTGCTATGTGCCGCACAACAACCCGCACATTCCGCTGGCTGCGTCCGCGGATTTGGTCGAGAAAAACGGCGCCGCGTTTCATCCCACGTATGCCGCTATGATCGAGACGCTCGACCTAGCGGTCGGCCGGCTGATGGCGAAGATCGATGAATTGGGGCTCGCGGAAAAAACCATCTTCATCTTCACCAGCGACAACGGCGGACTGCATGTGCTCGAGTTCCCGGGAACTCCCGCCACCCATAATCGCCCTTATCGCGCCGGCAAAGGTTATTTGTATGAAGGTGGTTTGCGGGAACCGCTGCTGGTGCGTTGGCCAGGGGTCGCGGTCGCGGGTCGAGTTGCCGACACGCCGGTTGTGCTGACCGACTTGGTCCCGACGCTTCTCGAAGCGGCGGGCATCGACGCCGCGAAGACGGTCGGGCCGCTCGATGGCGTCAGCCTTGTCAAATTGCTCCGAGGTGGCGACCTGCCCGCGCGACCGCTGTTTTGGCACTTTCCAAATTACACCAATCAGGGTGGACGCCCGGCGGGTGCCATCCGCGAGGGCGACTGGAAACTGATCGAACAGTTCGAAGATGGGTCGTTCGAATTGTACAACTTGGCGGCGGATGTGGCCGAAACACGCAATCTGGCGGCCGACGAGCCGCAACGGGTCGAAAAGATGGCCGCCGCGCTGCGAACTTGGCGGGCCCGCGTCGGGGCGCGCATGCCGACCCCCAACCCCGAGTTCAACGCCGCTTTGCACCGGCCGCTTTACATCGATCAGGATCCGTCGCGGCTCGCGCCCGGCGCCACCGCGGCGGCGACGGAGCCCGATTGGAAGTCGTGGCGAGCGGCGATGAACGACGCGGTCAAGGGCCGGAAACCGCGAGTCACACCGGCCGAAGGGGATATCCGCCTACACGCGAAAGACGCCCGCGTTCACGCGGAGACGATGCGTTACGAACCACAACCCAACAAAAACGTCCTCGGCTTTTGGGTCAAGGCTGCCGACTGGGCGGATTGGGAGTTTTCCGTCGAAAAGCCGGGGCGATATGAAGTGGAAGTCCAACAAGGTTGCGGCGCCGGCAGTGGCGGAGCCGAGGTGGCAGTCGAGGTCGGCGGCCAAACGCTGCTGTTCACGGTGCAGGACACGGGCCATTTCCAACATATGATTCTGCGAGTTATTGGCACCGTGGAATTGCCGGCCGGCCGTCACACGCTGGCCGTCAAGCCGCGCACCAAGCCGGGAGTGGCCGTCATGGATCTGCGCCGCGTCGTCTTGCGGCCTGCCGAGTAACGCCGATGTTTCCCATTGTCGCGACCGAACGGCTGGCGCCGGACGTTCAGCGGATCGAAATCGCCGCCCCGCGGATCGCTCGCAAACAGCGTCCGGGACAGTTCGTCATTGTCCGGACGCATCGCAGTGGCGAACGCATTCCACTGACGATCGCTGGCGCGGATGCCGATCGCGGGACCATCACGCTCGTGGTTCAAGGCGTCGGCAAGACAACGAAACTGCTCAATTCGCTGGCGGCCGGCGACGCGATCCGCGATGTCGCCGGCCCGCTCGGCCAACCCACAGAGGTGCGACGGTTCGGCACCGTCATGGCGATCGCGGGCGGAGTCGGCACGGCGATCATTCTGCCCGTAGCGTCCGCGCTTCGGGCGGCAGGAAATCGCGTCATCGGAGTGCTCGGCGCACGTTCGCGGGAGCAATTGATCTTGGAAACCGAAATGCGGGCCGCCTGTGACGAGCTGATTCTTATGACCGACGACGGCAGTGCCGGCCGGCGCGGATTGGTGGTCGATCCACTGTTAGAAGCCCTGGCCAGCGGCCGCCGTCTCGACCGTGTGTTGGCCGTCGGTCCCGTTCGCATGATGCAAGCAGTGGCCGAGGCGACCCGCAAGCCGGCCATTCCGACCATCGTGAGTTTGAACACGCTGATGGTGGATGGCACCGGCATGTGCGGTGGCTGTCGCGTCATGACGGCCAACGGCCCCCGTTTCGCTTGCGTGGATGGCCCCGAGTTCGACGCCCACATCGTCGATTTCGAAATCCTCGCCTTACGCAACCAAGCCTACCGTGAACGCGAATCCGAGGAGCTACGCGAATACCTGGCCAACCCGACTCGCTGGCTGGAGGAAGTTCGCGCGGAGATGCTGGCCGACGCGAGTACCGGAGTCGACGCGAACGCGGCCACCCGATTCGCGGCCCCATTGACGGCCTCAATGACGGCCTCAAATGCGGCACCCAACGCGGCGGGTCAGTCTACCGAATGCCGCTTGGAAGCCGCGCACCCGGAGCTTCGTTCATGACCCATCCGCTCCACCCGCGCGACCGCGCGAAGCTGCCGCGACAGCCG
>CAIXSC010000159.1 GCA_903921945.1 uncultured Planctomycetaceae bacterium | reverse complement strand
TCGCCCAATCCCCGCCGCTCGCCTCCGTGGCAGCGACGCGCGGTTATAGCGAAAACCGCGCGGTGCGACAACGCGAACCCGCCACGAAGCCCTCAGCCGATCAAGCCCACACGGCATCAACGCGGATCGGTCGCGATCGGCTTGGGCCACCAACGTCCTAGCCGAGGCGATTCGAAGGTCGCCAGGGTTTCCAACAAACGCCCGGGGTCGGTGTCGACCGCCAGCATGGCTCGATGAGGCGGCCGAAGAAAACCGCGATCGACCAGTTGGTCCAGGAACCGCAAGAGATCATCGTAGAAACCGGCGACGTTCAGCAGGCCGAGCGGTTTGTCATGGAATCCCAATTGCAACCAGGTGAACGTCTCGAAGAGCTCTTCCAAGGTGCCGATGCCGCCGGGCATCGCGATGAACGCGTCCGCGGCATCGGCCATGCGCGCTTTGCGTTCGTGCATCGATTCGACCACGATCAGCCGGGTCGCGCCCGCGTGCGCCAATTCCCGTTCCTGCAAGTCCCGCGGAATGACGCCCGTGACGCGGCCGCCACCCGCGATCACCGCGTCCGCGATCCGGCCCATCAGGCCGATATTCCCGCCGCCATAGACGAGTTCGATGCGACGGTCCGCCAGCACTTTTCCAAGCTGTTCGGCGCCTTCCCGATACGCGGCCAGGTCGCCATCATGCGACCCGCAGTAAACACAGACTCGCTGGAAATTCCTCATGTCCGCAGAATAGCGCAGGAACGGACCCGGTACAATCGCGGGTCAGCGTCTTCGAACTGAGCGACCACGCGTAACCGCGACGAACACCGATTCCGCCGTACTCATGAACACCGCGACTTGCTCGTTACCCCACCCAGCCACCTCCTCCGCTGGCGACCGGCCGCGGATCGCCATCACGGTTGGCGATCCGGCCGGCATCGGGCCGGAAGTCTGCCTGAAGTTGCTCGGCCAACCCGCCGTGCTCGCGATCTGCCAGCCGATTTTCTTCGGCGACTGGGCCGTGTTGCAGCGGGTCGCGCAGCACTGCGGATTGCCGCTTTCCGCCGAGCGGATCGATAACGCCGATTGGCCGGGCGCCTTGGAGAAGCTCGCCGGTCCCGCGGTGTTAGACCTCCAGACGCTGGCCGCGGCCGAGGTCATTCCGGGGAAAGTCAGCGCCGCGACCGGGGCCGCCTCCTATCGCTACATCGATCGCGCGATCGACGAGGCGTTGGCAGGCCGGGTCGATGCCATCGCCACCGGGCCGATCCATAAAGAGGCGCTGCGGGCCGCAGGCATCCCGTTCCCCGGCCACACGGAGATTTTCGCCGCGCGCACGGCCGCCGAACGCTCGTGCATGATGCTCACCTCCGAATCGATCACGTGCAGCTTCGTGACAGCCCACGTTGGCTATCGCGACGTCCCGGGCCTGCTGAGCGTCGAGCGGATTCTGGATGTCATCGAACTGACCGCCGCCGCGCTGGAACGCATCCGTGGCCGCCCGCCCCGCTTGCTGGTGTGCGGGCTGAATCCCCATGCCGGTGAACACGGTTTGTTCGGCGATCGGGAAGAGGAGCGCTTTATCGAGCCGGCAGTGCGGGAAGCACAACGCCGCGGCCACTTGATCGAAGGCCCCTTGCCGCCGGACACCGTCTTCCTGCCCGCTCGACGGCAAACCACGGATGGCTTCATTTGCATGTACCACGACCAGGGACATATTCCCCTGAAGGCCTTGGCGTTCGATCTTGCCGTGAACATCACGCTCGGACTGCCGATCCTCCGCACCTCGGTCGATCATGGAACGGCGTGCGACATCGCTTGGCAGGGCAAGGCCGATGTCAGTAGCCTGGTGCAAGCGGTGACACTGGCCACTCGACTGTCGCGGCGAAGCCCGTGATCGCCGTCATCGCGGATGACTTCTCGGGCGCCGCCGAAATCGCCGGTTGGGCCGTGGCGGCCGGATTCACCGCCGAACTGCGCCGCGACTTCGCCGTCCAGGCCCGCGACGGCTTGAACCATGACACGGCGAAAACTTCGCACGAGTCCCGATTCGCGGCGCAGTTCGGCGGGCAGCCGCTCCCGGATGTTGTCGTCTTCGACACCGATTCGCGCAGCGCACCCATCGATTTGGCCATTGATCGTTCGCTGGCCGTTGCAGCGTGGTTGCGGACCCAAGGCATCCGGCAGGTCTTCAAAAAAATCGACTCGGTGCTCCGCGGGCACGTCGCCGCCGAGTCCAACGCTTTGCGGCATGGACTCGACCGCCACCGCTCGCTGGTCGTGCCCGCCAACCCGCGACGCCAACGTGTGGTTCGTGACGGTCGCTACCGGATCGCCGGCCAACCGCTTCACGAGACGCTGTTCGCCCGCGATCCCGACTTTCCCGCTTGGACGGACCAAGTTGTCGAACTGCTCGAATGTCGAAATTGCCCGCCACGTACGGAGTACCAACACGACAGCCCGCGCGCCGTGTCCGCGATCGCTGCGTGCGCTGCGAACTGTTCGGAATGGCCGGCCGCCGAGTTGATCGTTGGCGATGCGAGTTCCCTCGCAGAACTCGATGCGTGGACGGCGCGCGTGGACGAGGACACGCTACCTGTCGGAGCGGCCGAATTCTTCGCCTCGTGGTTGGGGACGCGGTTCGGCAGCGCGAAACCGGCGAGCCCAGCCGCCAGCAGCACTCAACAAGTTGCTCGCACGTTGCTCGTGTGCGGCAGTCCGGCCGCGTGGTTTC
Organism: uncultured Planctomycetaceae bacterium; assembly: GCA_903921945.1. GTDB lineage: Bacteria > Planctomycetota > Planctomycetia > Pirellulales > Pirellulaceae > CAIXSC01. The sequence continues at coordinate 1,730 of CAIXSC010000159.1, read as the reverse complement.
AAGGTCGCGGCGCCGATGCGCGAGCCCGGGAACTGGCGGTCCTGCGCTGGGGAAGCGCCGCGACGAACGAGGACTCGGCGGATGATTCACTGCTGAGGGCGGCTCGGGAGACACTGGCAAGTCGCGGCCGATTACTGGTGACTTGCCATGAAGAGGACCGCGGAACCGTCGATGCCGCGAGCCCGGACGAACTATTGCGAGCGTTGGGTGGATTCGCGCAGCGGATTCTCGCGCCGCTGCTGGCAGCCACGCACCCGCGCGATGGCGGACCGCTCGTCGAGCGGCTGTTGGTGGAAGGTGGAGCGACCACGGCGGCGCTCGTCCAACAGTTCGGCTGGCAGCGATTCGAAGCCTTGGCGCCGGTCGCGGACGGCATCACGCCGCTCGTGCCGTTGAGTGGCATCGCGATCGGCTGCGGAACCGCGATTCCGCGATTCACGCTCTTCAGCAAGCCCGGCAGCTACGCTTGGCCCGCGGACTTGTGGTGAACCGGTCTAGGAAAACAGCCGGGACTGCGCTTCCGTGGCCGGCGACTTGATCTGCAGATGCTCGTACGCCTTGGTCGTTGCCATTCGCCCGCGCGGCGTGCGGACCAACATTTCACTGCGCAACAGAAACGGCTCGATTTCATCCTCCAGGGTGTCGAGCGCCGCGTTCATGGTGTGCGCGATCGCCTCGATGCCGGCTGGTCCGCCCGCGAATACGCGGATCAGCGTTTCCAAGTAGCGGCGGTCCTGCTTGCCGAGCCCCAGTTGGTCGGTGCCCGACATTTTCAGCGCCGCTTCGACCACCGCCATCGTGATCCGGCCATTCGCTTTGCTGGTCGCGAAATCGCGGACCCAAAGCAGATGGTTGTTCGCGATCCGCGGCGTGCCGCGACTGCGCTTCGCCAATTCGCTGGCCGCGTCGTCTTCGAGGACCACGCCAAGTTTGGCCGCGTTGCGGCGGAGAATCTCGGTCAGTTCGGGCGTGCCGTAGAAGCCGAGCGTTTCGCGGATCGGAAAGCGATCGCGGAGCGGTCCCGAGAGCAGGCCCGCGCGGGTCGTCGCGCCGATCAAGGTGAACGGCTTGAGTCGCAAATTGATCGTGCGCGCATTCACGCCGTCGCCAAGCACAATGTCGATGCGGAAATCCTCCATCGCCGTGTAGAGGTACTCTTCGACCGCCTTGGGAAGACGATGGATTTCATCGATAAAAAGAACGGATCGCTCGGCCGCGTTGCTCAGATACGGAATCAAATCTTTGGGCGCCTTGATCGCCGGACCGCTCGCCGTTTGGATCGTGACATCCAATTCGCGCGGCACGCAAAACGCGAAGGTGGTTTTGCCGAGTCCCGGGGGGCCGTCAAACAGGATGTGGCCGAGCGGTTCCGAGCGTTTCCGCGCCGCGTCGACGGCGATCAGAAGACGCTCGTAGACGTCCCGCTGTCCGACCATATCCTGCATGCGTTGCGGTCGCAGGCCGCGATCGACTTCTTCGTCGCCACCTTCGCTCCGCACCAGTGCTTCCCGTGCCATCCGCCGGTTCCTCCGCGAACTCCGCTCCGCCGCCACTCCGTCAACGCCGCTTGTTTCCAGCGGGAGAAAGCATGATATCGGGCGAGCGCTGATCGTCCTAGCTGATGAGAGGAAGGACTGGTTGCTAGTGGCTGGTTGCTAGTTGCTAGTTGCCAGTTGCCAGTTGCCAGTTGCCAGTTGCTAGTTGCTAGTTGCTAGTTGCTAGTTGCTAGT
>CAIXSC010000158.1 GCA_903921945.1 uncultured Planctomycetaceae bacterium | reverse complement strand
TCTGGCTTCGCCATCGACCAAGGTGGCCGGTTGGGATTGGCGGACCGTGTAGTTGCCGGGAGGCAGGTCGGCGAATTGGTATTGGCCGGTCGAGTCGGTGATTACGGTCCGGGAGACCGTTTGGCTGTTGATGTCCGTGCCCGTCAGTTCCACCTTGACGTTGGCCAGTGGCGACTCGTTGGCTTGCATGACGCCGTCGAAATTGTTGTCGACGAACGACATGCCCTTGAGCGAGCTGGGGGCGTAATCCCGCACGGTCAGATTGACGGTCGCGGTGTCCGTCAGGCCGCCGGGATCGCGGACGGTGTACGTGAACGAGTCGGCGCCCAGATAGCCGGTGTTCGGCGTGTAAAGCACCGAGCGGCCATCGGCGGCGATCGTCAAAGTGCCGTTCGTCGGTTGCGTGATCGCGGAGACCACGAGCGTTTCATCCGCGTCAGGAGTGATCAAATCGTTCGCCAGGACATCCAGGGACGCGGCGGTCACGTTGCGGCCCGTGAATAGTGTGTCATCGACAGCGGTCGGGGCGTCGTTCGTGCCGGTGACGGTCACGGTCACGGTCGCCTTCGCCGTCTTCAACGAATCGGTGATCGTATAGACGAACGTTTCTTCGCCGAAGAAGTTCGCAGCCGGCTTGTACAGGATTCTCGTACCCTGGGCATTGATCGAGGTTGTGCCGCCCTTGTTGCCCAAATCGACGAGCGTCACGATCAGCGGTTGGCCCTCGGCGGCGCCGCGGAGATCGTTCGCCAAAACATCAATCTCTCTCGCGTCGCTGTCTTCGCTGACCGTTTCCACATCATCGGAAGCGATCGGAGCGTCGTTCGCGCCATTGACGCTGACGGTGATCGTGGAGACGTCCGTGCCGCCGTTGCCGTCCGACACCGTGTAGGTGAATCGATCCACGCCCGCGAAACCGCCACGCGGCGCGTAGATCACGTATGTCCCGTTCGGACCGATGGACGCCGTGCCGTCGGTGGGCGTGCCGACAGCGGTCACTCGAAGCGACTCGCCCTGGTCGGGCAAGATGATGTCGTTCGACAACACATCGATGATGTTGTTGGTGCTGTTTTGCGCGGCGACCGCGTTATCGGTGACAGCGGTGGGCGGATCGTTGACCGGTTGAACCGTGACGGTCACCGTGGCCAGTTCCGATTCTGTGCCAGCGATCACTTCGTACGTGAAAACATCGGCGCCGAAGAAGTTGGGCGCTGGCGTGTAGCTCAGGCTGCGGCCATCGGCCGCGATGGTGACGTTGCCGGCTTGGCTGGGCGTGCCCACGCTGGCGATCGACAGCGTTTGGGTGGAACCGGAGGGCAGCGAGTCGTTGGCGAGCACGTTCAGCGTGGTCGCTGGGCTATCTTCGTTGACATTGAACGTGTCGTTTTCCGCGGCGATCGACGACCGCACGATCAGCGTTGTCGTGCCAAAATCGATTTGGCCGGGCGGCACTGGCGTGTTCAAGCCGAACACGAGAATATCGGTTGCCGTCCCCGAATCGGCCGGATCCGAGGCGAACGTGATGGTCCCGTTCAGGTCGGCCTTCATCGGCAGGCTGAACAGCGGTACCTCATCGGCGCCGCCGGACAATTGGGCCGACGCCGCGCCCAGCTCGTCGATCAGCCCCGCGGTCGTGGTCGCACCCGATTTGGCGACGGTATACGGAGCGATGTAGTTGATCGGTCCCGTGACGCTCGCCCGAGTGCCGTCGAACACAATGTCTTGATAGACCGCGTAAATCCCTTGAGGTTCGGGACGGATATCGGAGGCGAATCCGCGGAGCTGGAAACTGTCGCCGATACGCACCGATTCAATCGGATTGCCGTTCGCATCGGTCACGGCCAGTCGTAGCGACACCACCGCCGCCTCGGAGACCGCGACGGAAACATTTTGCGTCCCCGAGTTGCCCGCCGTATCGAACGCCTTCACGCCGAACGAGATGGTGCCGCCTTGAGTCGCTGACGGAGTCCAGGCAATCACGCCGGTCGCGGGATCAATCACCATGCCCGAGGGCGGCGTCACTAGCTCGTATCGGAATCCGGTCGTGCCTTCCTCGGCGCTCGCGACATTGTAGCTGTACGCTTGGCCCACTCGCCCGGTCACCACCGCGAAGGAACTGATCGTCGGCGCGGTAGTGTCGATCACCACTTGCAAGGCGGTCGACGCGTCGCTGGTCGAGCCGCTGACGGTTTGTTTCGCCGTCAGTGAATAAGTCCCCGGCGCGACGTTGGTCAGCGGAATCGAGACCGTCGTGCCCGAAGCGGTCGCTTCGCTAAGTTTTGTCGTGCCATTGAACAACGCGACGGTCGCCCCGCTGGTGACACCGCTCACCTGGATCGACATCGACGTCGCGCTGGTGATGTTGTCCGTGCTGCTCGATCCCAAGTCGGAAACCGTCGGCAGGTCCAGCCCCGTCGGCGCCGCCGGCGCGACGGCAATCGACACGAGCTGCGAATCCGTCTTGTCGCCCGTGTCATTTGGTTGGCCGGTGGCGGCTTGCACACCTGCGCGTACCAGCATGTTCCCCACATACCCGGCGGGCGGTGTCGCTGTCACCTGGCCAGTCGCCGCGTTCACCGACACCGTCGACGAAAGACTGTCTCCCTTCGCCGCCGTGTATACCACCGCGTTGCCTTCGACATCTTGCGAACTGAGCGTGAACGTTGCCGGGGTTCCGGCGGTCGTGCGGATCACGGGAACGTCGTTGAGGAACGGACCGCCGTTGACTGTGTCCGGCGTGATCGTCACGCGGAACGTGCGCGTTGACGTGTTGTTGTTGGAATCCCGCGCGGTCACGGTGATGTCCGCCGTCCCCGAAGCGCCTTCGGGCGCCTTCAACATCAAGACGGCATTCTGGTTGTCCGTGTAGATGATCGCTCGATCGATCACCACGCTTTGCAACGGCACATTGCTGGCGTTCGTCGCCACGTTGCTCACCGCTTCCCGCACCGTCTCGCCCTCGATCAACACGCCATAGATCGAGTGGTTGAAATCCAGATGCCGTTGCGGCCCTTCCGTGATGAAGAACTGCGAGTCGTTCGTGTCATCGGACGACTTGGCGTAAGACAGCAAGCCCGTCCGGTTGTGCTGCAGATCCACGTTGAACTGGTCGTCAAAATCGCCCAGGTTCGAACCGCCCGTTCCATTACCGGCCGGATCGCCACCTTGGATCACGAAGTTGTTGATCACTCGGTGAAAGGTCAGGCCGTTGAAGAAATTCTGGTTGGTCAACGTCACGACGCGATCGACCGGCCGCTGCGCCTGCGACGGCAACAACTGGAAAACCATCTGGCCGTACGTGTCGACATCCACCCGCCACGACGGCGTGTTCGCAATCACCGTTGGCGTCACAGTCGGGTTGCTGCTCGTCACCGTGAACGTGATCGGACCGCCGGTCGGATCGTAACCGTCCAGCGGCACCAGCAGCGGCGACCCGCCGAGCACCGTCGTGTCGGCGATCGGAGCGATGGTCGGCGCGCCCGCCGCCGGTCCGTAGCTCAACACGATCTGGTCGTTGTCCTCGGGGATGAAGGACTCGAATTCGGTGTTCGCGACGCCATTGACCGTCATGAACACCTTGTTGTTCGCGTCCGCCGTTCGGCCCATCAACTGGGTGCTGCTGAAGGTGGCGTTCGGGTTCGTCG
>CAIXSC010000157.1 GCA_903921945.1 uncultured Planctomycetaceae bacterium | reverse complement strand
GTTGTCCGCCCAGGAATCCTTGATCGTCTTTACCGTCATCATACCGGGGCGTTGGATGTCATTCGCGAAATAGTAGCGGTAGACCGTGTTCGAAATCTTGATCGGATCCTCGGATATTTTCGCTCCGACATAATCGATCTCTTTTCCCTTGTCGTCTTTGGTAACGAAGGAAATCTCCGGCTGGCCGTCCATGATCGTCGACTCGTTGATTCCGACACCGACCGGGTCGTTGAACTGCACCTCGATATACCCATCGAGATTCAGTTGCTGCCGGCTCGCGCGACCGCCGTTTTCCGGATACGAGAGTTGGCTTGTCACATCCACGATCTTGAAGAACGATGTCGACTCGGATAGCGCCACCCCGCTACTATCCAACGCTTCGCCTTCGATGAAGTCAACGTCAACCTCGCCCAACTCGAAGTCGCCGGTGACGGTGTATCGGTAGGTGAACGGGTCGGCTGAACTGACGAGCGTCGGGGCTCCATTGACGGTGACGCCGCCACCCCCGTCTCCACCGAGATAGAACTCTGGACTGGCGTCCAGAACGGAAGCCGCGTCGAGCGTCTGCCCCTCGGTCGGAGCGAATGTCACATCAATGGTTTTGGCTTCATTGAGCTTGCTCAGGCCCATCAATCCGGAAGGAGGCACAATCACCTTGGCCCCCATGCCCTGAAGTTTTAACTTCTCCGACTTGGCGAGATTCGAGTAGCCGTTCGAGTCGCTGAAGCGGTTCGCGAGGTAATTAACCATCACTCCGCCCGTGGAAAACTCGCCGGTGAAATGGTAGCGATAGGTGTTGTCGTCGATCCGCTCGACATCGCCGAGAACAACATTGGAGGCCCCGGCTCCGCTGATGGTGAATTCGGGCTCCGCGTCCAGGACCGATTCGCTATTCAGTGTGCCGTCGCGGGTCGGTTCGAACCAGAAGTCGATATATTGCACGACGTTAAGATCTGTAATCGGCGTCGCGGGAGACAATAGGCGGATTGTCGGCCCCACCACCGAGAATTTCGCGGTGCTTGCGATGGACTGATTTCCGTCGCTATCCTCGATGGTGTTCGCGAGGAAGTTAATATTTACCGGACCCGTGCCAAAGCTGCCATTGAAGTAATAGCGGTAAGTTCCATCAGTGTTCTTCGTCGGTTGCGTGGCGCGCAGCGTGACTCCCTGAGCGGCCAAACCGGAGATCGTGAACTCGTCGCCCGCGTCGGTGATACTCGTTTCGTTGATCGTCCCGCCACCGGGAATGGGCAGGAAACGGACGTCAATGTAGGGCCCATCCGCCGCGTTGATCACTTTGATGTCCGTTTCACCATCGTTTTTCGGTCCCGCGAGATCCGGTTTTGGCGCGCCAATCGTGAACTCGACGAAAGCCGATTCATTGCCCTTATCTTTGGTGTCCTCGAATGAACCGTCTGTGAATTCCACCTGGTATTTGCCAGGCGTCAAAGTCAAACTCGCTGGAAGCGTGAATTTATACCTGTCGCCCCCCGACTCGGTGGTGACCGAGGTTGGCACCCCTGTGATATAGGTGCTGGTTCCGTTTGGAGAAATTAGCCGGAATTCCGACGACGAGTCTGTGATTGTCGTGAGATCAAGATCATTCTCTCCCTTGATGAATGACACCTCGATGGAACGATGGTCGTTCATCGACTTAAGCCCCACGACACTTCCCGCTGCCGGCTTGACAAGCAGGGCGGTCGGCGTGGTGGACGTGGATTCCATCGGATCGAGTTTCATCACGGTGCCATCCGGCCCGATGAATCGCATTTCGAACTTGCCTTTGAGCACTAGGAATTTCAGATCTGGCGCATCCTCAAGGAAAGGCGCTCTGGCAAGGAAGAGTATTTTGGCGTTCCCTTTCAAGATTTGGCTGAGATCCGCGTACAATCGGGCGTCGATCACCAAACGGTTGTTCAGGAACCGGAAGAGACCCGATGCGAACATCTTCCCGTCGGTGCTCAAACTGATCCGCACTTGGGCATTAAACGACTCGGCGCTCCCCAAATGGGTCGACGAGAGGGCCGCCTGCGCCGTGATGAGCATCGGGGAGGTGAACGCGGCGAGAAAACCGCCGAGATTTGGGTTCGCTTTAACGGCTCTGTTTTGTTCGACAACCTGAGCGCGTACCTGGGTTAACCATGTGTCCAAGTCAACATCGGCGACGTCGCCAAACGTCTTTCCCGCGAGTTCTTCCGGTTCGGTGAGTGTCGGCAAGCTTTTGAAGAATTCCAGACTTCCCGTGAACTCATCGATCGTAAGTCCTGTGAACACCGGTTCCACGACCAGCGGCGCCTTGACGCTTAATGTCACACCGAGCGGACCTAACTCGCTTAGCGCTAATCGAACAGTGAACCCCTTTTCGGCGATTTCCAGCTTGCCTTCGATGCCGATAAACAGCACACGATCGACCACCGGTGTGGTCGAGTCGGTAGATTCGATGGCGTTGCCGGCCGCGTCGATGCGGATGATCCCACCAATCAACTTGCCAGAGATTTCCGCTCCGCCAAAATCACCGCCGACCTCAACGCTTACCGACTCCAAGCCGACGACCGGAAACTTACCCTGCGCGAGCAAGCCGACATCGATCTTCAGGCCGGTCACACCACCTTTGAAGTCGAGCGGCACACCGGGCAACTTGTTCACGGACGCGGACACGGTGAGCACAAAGTCCGCGGGCTTGTTCTTTACGTCTTTCCATTCAATGCCCAATTCTGTGAGGCGAATCGGCAACCAGCTTGGCCATTTCATCGCCCCGGGCGAGGTCTCATTCATCCGCAGCGTGACGCCGAATCCCGGCAGGGTGACAAACTCTCCACCGCCCGTAAATGCGAAATTCTTCAATTCGCCGCCAACTTTGAGCGGCCCTGCGCTTACCGTGACCCCGATCGACTTGAATTGAGCCACATACTCGGTCGGTCCCGCCTCGGTATCGATCTTGATTCCCGATCCCTCGATCGTCAGGAACGATGAGAAGTTCATCCTCAGCTTATCGGCGTCGAATTTGAACCCCGATGGCACGCCATCTTTAAATGACAAAGCCGCCTTGACACCCTCCTTGTCGGGATCGCTCCCGTCCGTGATCTCCATCGAAATCGGTTTGCCTGGCAGCAGTTTCGCGGACGTCGCCGCGATGAATACCGTTCCATTGAAATCAACGCTCCCGCCAAAAGTCACGCCGAAATCGGTGACGCCCGCCGTAATCCCCGTGATGGTCAAAAAGCTTCCAAGGCTTATGTCGCCATTGTAGGTGAGACTGGCTTGACCGAGATGGAATCCGTTGTTGCGCACCACCAAGCCCGGAATCCGAGTACCGTCTTTGCGGGTTAGGGGAGCCAGCGCGCCGGTGATATTGATCTTTGTAATCGTAACACTTGCCGAGTCGAGACGGACGATTTCCTGTTTGTCGAAATTCTGTTGCTCAGTTTCTGAAACAACACCGTCAAAATCCTTGTCTTTGACAGGGTCATAAGACACCACCAAGCCGGTGGCTTTTGCTTCCAGAACATTTTTTAGCTTTATCTCTACGGCATCGGCCTTGATTGAGAATTTGCCAAATCCGACGCCAGCCACGCAAGAGAGCGGATTGGTGGTGAGCTGCGACAGGCAGTCGGGAACATCCAACTCGATCATGAGATCGAAAGTTCCCCGCAATCCTGTCACCGAGGAGGAGAAACCGCTGCTGCTTTGCTGGCTGGAACTCCCGAACGACAGCGATGCTTGCTCGACGCCCAGTCCCACGGTGATCGTCAGCATTGCGCCCGTCAACTGGTCGTTCGAATACATCGGGTCGAACGAGAAGTCCTCAATGGCGAAGTAAGGGCCCGAAAGCGTCAGGGGTCCGAGGCTGACACCGCTCGTCGTGTTCGCCTTCCCTTGCTTGACGGTGAACGTGTCCACCGCGGCGACGTTGGCAGCACCAGCCGTGTCGCTCCATGACCCGGCGTTGAAATTCACCGAAATATTTCCAGCTCGGAACAAGCCGATCTTGTTGGAAGTGTCCTTGTCGGTGAACGAATAGCGGAATGTATTGCCCTGCAGGTGCTCGACGCCGCTCAGCTGAGCGTCCCCGACACCGACGCCAGAGATTGCGAATTCCGGAGTCGAGTCCAGAATCGATTCGTTATCCAGCGGTTTGTCGGAGGGACTCTCAAACGTCACGTCGATGTATCCGCGCCCATTCAGCAACGATTCGTCGATGCCATCCACAATCGTCGTCAGTTGAGCGGCAACCGGCTCGGTGGGCGGAAACGAGAATGTCGGCATCGTCCCGGAGGAAGCCAGGATATTGACCCCGAACACCGAGATGTTCGTGATTCCCAAATCGAGCAATTGGAAGCCACGGCCGCCGCCGATTCCGAAGCGCGCCTTTCCGGAGATATCGAAGATCGCCGTGTCGCGACTCTTGATCTTCAGTGACATGGCCGGCACGTCAATCAGCAAGACGCCTGTCGACGACTTGGTGACCTCAACCGTGCCGCTCAGTTCAAACACCCCGGCTACCGATAATCTCGCGCTACCGCCAAAGCTGAGCACATCCGCCGACGAGGTGAACCGAACATTGACGCCCGCGATCGTCTCGTTCACAGACGAACCAAGTTTGTTTGCCTTGACCGAAAACCCGCCGCTGATGTCGAGCCCGGGCAACCCCACGAGCGACACATTCCCGGACGTGCTTAACGCGTATTTGCCGCCCCGCAACACAAGCCCCAGGTTGCCGTCGGCCACCTGCAGGCCGATCGGCTTGTTTCCGTTCGACACGCCAAGGAATGCTTTCACTCCCGAGACGCCCACGAGAATAGTTTCGCCCGACTTTTGGAAAGCGAAGTTGCCTTCAATGGAAATGAAACTGGAAATCGCCAGTTTCACCGATCCGCTTACTTCCGTGACATCCGTCGCCGAGTCGAACTTGATTTGGACGGGCGTGCCGCGAACATCGATTGTCTTGTTGATCGTCGCGCCCATCCGATTCACTCGGGCGGCAAGCGATCCTTCGAGCGTCAGACTATTGATACCGACCAGCGCTCCGGAGCCACCGGCCACCAAAGCGTATTTGGACGGTTCGGACGACGTGCTACCTCCACTGTCCGTGGTGACCTTCTGAAGCACCAATCCCAGATAGGCCCCGGAAATCAGCACGCCGGTTTGATTGGACTCGCCAGCGTTCGTGCCCAGAAAGACGTTGATGTTGGCGGCGCCAACCAGAATCTGAGTGGTGGTGACGTTGCCCGAAGTCTCGGAGGTCCGCTCGAACGCGAACGCACCGCTCACCCGCACAAAACTCGAAATCTCGAGCGACACTTCGCCGGCGAACTGCGTGACGTCCGCGCCATCGTCGAACTTGATCCGCACCGGTGTGCCCAGCACATCGATCGTCTTGTCGACGGGCACGCCCATCCGATTGACACGTGCTGCCAAGGTTCCCGTCAGTGTCAAGTCGTTGATGCCAATCAACCCGGCCGGTCCCTCGGCAACGAGTGCATATTTGGAGTCAGCCTGGGTCGACAGCGAGCTGTCCGTCACCTTTTGCATTACCAAGCCAAGCTTAGCACCCGAGATTTGCACGCCCATCGCATTCGGCGAGTTTGCGTTGGCGCCAAGGAACATGTTGATGTCCGCCGCGCCCGCGGTGATCGTCGTCGTCGTTACCGTCCCCACTGTTTCCGAAGTGCGTTCAAATGCGAATGCGCCTGACACCGTTACGAAGTTCGATATCGCCAGCGATACACTTCCCGAGAATTGCGTTACATTCGCCGGAGAATCGAACTTCACCTGAACCGGCGTGCCTTGCACATCGATCGTCTTGTCGATGGTCGTGCCCATACGGTTGACTCGAGCCGCCAAACTGCCGGTGAGCGTCAGGCCATCGATTCCAATCAGCGCCGCTGATCCACCCGCGACGAGCGCGTACTGGGAATCTGGCTGAGTCGACAACGATGTGTCATTCACCTTTTGCAGCACCAACCCCAAGTTCGCATTCGTGATCGACACGCCCGTGGCGTTGGCGGTGCCAGCATTGGCGCCCAGGAAGATATTGATCCCGGCAGCCGCCACCATGATTTGCGTCGTCGTGACCGTCCCGACCGTGGTCGATGTCCGCTCGAAAGCGAACGCGCCGCTCACAGTCACAAAACCCGAGATCGCCAGCGACACATTCCCGGAGAACTGCGTCACATCGGCCGCGGAATCAAACTTCACCTGAACCGGCGTGCCTTGCACATCGATCGTCTTGTCGATCGCCGTGCCCATCCGGTTCACGCGCGCTGCCAGATTTCCGGTGAGCGTCAGTCCGCTGATGCCAACCAACGCCGCCGAGCCGTCCGCCACAAGCGCGTACTTCGAACCAGCCTGGGTGGTCAGACTCGTGTCGGTCACCTTCTGCATGACCAACCCCAGCTTGGCGCCAGTGATCTGAACACCCGTCGCAT
>CAIXSC010000156.1 GCA_903921945.1 uncultured Planctomycetaceae bacterium | reverse complement strand
GAGGCTGATCGCGGCGAAGTAGCGAACGCGATCGCTGCTGTCAGACAGTTTTTCGATCAGCTTGGAAGCAGCGGCCGCCATGCGGTTGTCGCCCGCGACCTTCGCGGCTTGCGCGCGGACTTCGCTGTCCGCGTCATCCAGCAACCCGATCACGGCGCTTGCCAACTCGGCCGATGAATCACCGCCTGCCGCCAGTTGGCCAAGACCCCAGATGGCGTGAATTCGCGACAGCGTCGTCGGGTTGGCAGCCTGGTTGTCGGTTGTGTTGCCGGCATTCGTGTTGCCGGCGTTCATGGCGGCGGCGAGCAGTTCGGCTTTCGCCTTTCGCTCGACGAGCGTGAACTGGGCCGTTTGACGAATACGGCGGTCGGCATGGCCGAGCAGTTTTTGGAGTTCGGTGGAGGGGCGGGCGGTCCAGTCACCGGCGAGCCATTCTTTCACTTGGCGGGAAACCGCCGAGCTGGCTTGTTAGGGGTCGAAGAAGCGATGAATGCGGCCCTTGTTGAGTCCGTTCCAACCATCGACCCAATCGCTCACGTAGACGGCGCCGTCGGGCCCGAAATCGACGTCGGTCGCCAGCACGTTGGTGATGGAAAACTCCTCGTCGACCACCTCGAAGAACGCGCCCTTGGGTTTCACGCGGAAGGTGCGGATGCCGCTGCCGCCCGGACCGCCGCGAAAATCGCATAGGAAGAATCGCTGGGCGAAATGGGGGCCGAGCCCTGTGCCGGGGTAGAAGGCGAGCCCCGACGGACCGCTTCCGAGATTCCGGATGGGAGGCGCGACGTAAGCCGGCTGGTCGGGGTTGGCGGGATGCCAAATCTTTTCCCGGTTGAACGGACCGCGATCCGGCAGGTACTGGTACGACATTCGCCAGCCAGTGTCGCCGCCCTCCATGACGTACACCCACCGCGCTTGGTCGCCGCTATCCGAGTTGTTGTCGCCGGTGAACAGGTTGCCGAAGTCGTCGAACGCCAGCTCTTGCGGATTTCGCAGCCCGTACGCGAAGACCTCGAGATTCGAACCGTCCGCGTCGCAGCGGAACACCGCGCCGCTCTCCGGGTTTTTCCATCGGCGGCCATCGGCGAGCACGTTGTAGCCGCGATCGCCCAGGCTGAAATAGATCTTGCCATCCGGTCCCGCGATCAGGCCATGCAGGTCGTGTCCGCGAAACGCGTATCGCACCCCGTAGCCGTAGTGGAGCGACGAGCGTTCCTCGGCGACGCCATCGCCATCGGCGTCCCGCAGTTTCCACAAATCGGGGATGCAGGTGTAGTAGACCGAACCGCGGTGAAACAGCACGCCGGCGCCGGTGCCGTCGCTGATGCGATTGAACTGTTTCGCGAACACCGTCGACACGTCCGCTTGCCCGTCCCCATCGCGATCGACAAGCAGTCGCAGTCGATCGTCATGACGCGTGAAGTCGGCCGCTTTCTCTTTCAGGTGTTTCTTCACGTAGGCGACGCGATCGTCCACCGTTTCGGCCGCCAAGTCGTCATTCAGCCAATAGCCGCGTCCCCGGTTGTCTTCAACGCCTTTCGACTGCCTGAAGGTCTCGCAGACGAAAACGCGTCCTTGCGGATCGATGCCAAAGGCGACGGGGTTGGCGAGCATCGGTTCGGCGGCGAACAGTTGCCGCTGCCAACCGGCCGGCAACTTGAAACCGGCGAGCGCCTGTTGCCCCTGATTGGACGCCGCCGCGATCGACGGCTCTTCTGGCGGTCCCGCCGGTTCGACCGCGTGAACACAGGGCCCAGCGTTCCCAGGACCGCTCGCGCGGAACTCAGCGGCTGCGAATAGCATGACCGCCAGCAGGGCCATCGTTAAACCGCGACCACGATCATATCCCGTCATCGCCAGCCTCATCCCGATTGGATTTCAAAACCCGCGCCATCCCGAGTTCCGCCGCAGCGCGGTCGGTAGGTGGAATAGCATAGCCAGGGACCGCCCTGCGGTCCAATGTCGCAAGTGGCGGCGAGGAAAAGGTGTCAGGACTGAATGGCACTGCCGGTTGT
>CAIXSC010000155.1 GCA_903921945.1 uncultured Planctomycetaceae bacterium | reverse complement strand
GATAGTTCAGGCGAGCAGCCATCGTTGGAACGGCAGATTGGTTTCCCATGTACCTACCGGGGAACCGACAGCCAGCTAAACACAACCGCAATGACGGTCATGAGATAGACGAACAGTTGTAGCGAACTGGCAAACGCGTCGGCAGCCATGGGCGGGTACACGATTTTCGCTCTCCCAGATAATGGCCGCGAACAGATCCAGCGTCCTGCGGACCCCGCGCCCTTCTTAATCAAAAAGGCCATGTTGGCCATTGGAAATATGCGGTCTGTTTGCCCGTTGTCAAGAAAATGTAGGGGTTGGGATGAGTAGGGCGGATGTTGGGGATCGTCGGCCAAGTGTTTGGTGGTGACGACTCGAAGACGTCGTTTTCCACGCGGGGCTGGGGGAACGCCCCGAGGTATCGCGGAGCACGCCCGCTCTTTTTCGAATATCCAGTTGTCAAAAATGCGGAAACGGGTACAGTGCTCTGGCAACGAGACAACGGCCAAGCGGGGTGACGGAAGGAACTCGAGCGATGACAGCGGAATCCTTGCCCTCCGATACGGCGTTGTTTGACGTCATGCGTGAACGCGGCTGTTTGTCGATCGGCGACTTGGCAGAGTCGTTGGGAGTGACGGCGACGGCCGTGCGGCAGCGGGTTAATCGACTGATGGGGCAGGGCTTGGTTCGCCGGTCGTTAGTGCGATCGGGCCGAGGGCGTCCGAGTCACCAGTACGAACTGACCAGCTTGGGGAGGCGGCAAGCCGGTTCCAATTTCGCGGATTTGGCGATGGTGCTTTGGCAGGAATTGCGGGATATCAAAGATCCCGAGATTCGCCGTGGATTGCTGGAACGGGTCAGTCGCCGACTGGCGGACAAGTATCTGATCGAGGTGCAGGGCGGATCATCGGAAGAGCGGATGCGGGCGTTGGCCGAGTTGTTTCGGCAACGACGGGTTCCGGTGGATGTGGAAAGCCGGGACGGGTTGCCGGTCATCAATGCTCGGGCCTGTCCCTATCCGGAAGTGGCCGAATTCGATCGTTCGATCTGTGCGATGGAGCGAATGTTGTTTTCGGAACTTGTCGGCGAGACGTTGAAATTGGCAGAGTGCCGCTTGGATGGGGATGCTTGTTGCCGGTTCGAGCCAGCGCGAGCGGGTTGATCACGATGCTCGTAGATGGTGTTTTGGCCGCGTTTTTCCTGGTGCGTTTTTGTGGCAGTACGGTGAAATCTGGCCGGGTGGAGCGGGGCGACTGGCGAGCGGCGGACGCGATGGTATCTTGGTGGCTTCAAGTCCTTACCTGACAACGCGAAGCGTGGATACACGAACATGACACAGCCATGGATTGAAGGTCGATTTGAAGAGAACGTGATCGTTTCGACGGTCGAGCAGGCGATCAACTGGGCTCGCGAGTCCAGCATTTGGCCGATGACGTTCGGTTTGGCATGTTGCGCCATTGAAATGATGGCTGCCGGGGCGAGCCGTTACGACATGGATCGGTTTGGCGCTGGAGCGTTCCGAGCGACGCCGCGGCAAGCGGATCTGATGATTGTTGCCGGAACGGTGACGTACAAAATGGCCAGTCGGGTGCGTCGACTCTATAACCTCATGCCGGATCCGAAGTTCGTGATCGCCATGGGGGCATGTACGGTGGGCGGCGGGCCGTATTTCAAGTGGGGCTACCACGTGGTGAAGGGGGTTGATTTGGTGGTGCCGGTGGACGTGTACGTTCCCGGTTGCCCGCCGCGGCCGGAAGCTCTGCTGGAAGGTTTGATGCGGATTCAAGACAAGATTCGCGGACATCGGATCGCGAAAGAGCGTGGCGAGGCGGGGTGGTTGGTCGCGGGCGAAAAGGTCGCTGACGAACTGCCGGTTCCGCATCACTCGGGGTACGTCTCGGTGGATGAAGGACTTTCGCCTCTCACGGGCCATCAAAAGATCACTGGGTAACAAGCTCGGCAACTATTTGGGGAATTAGCAGAAGGCGCGGGATGACCATGGCTGACTTGGCGAATGCGACGACAGAGACGGACGGGTCGAAGCCGCTGGACGTGTTGGAAATCGTCAATCTCCACGTGTCGGTGAACGGCAAACCGATCTTGCGTGGCGTGAACCTGCGGATGCGGCGTGGCGAGACCCATGCGTTGATGGGGCCGAACGGATCGGGCAAGAGCACGCTGGGCTTGGCGATCATGGGGCATCCCAACTACGAGATCACGGAAGGGCGCGTCGAACTGAACGGCGTGAATCTCGTGGAGATGGAGGCTGATCAACGGGCCCGCGCCGGGCTGTTCATGGCGTTCCAGCGGCCGGTGGCGATTCCGGGAGTTAAGCTCGCCGATTTTCTTCGCCATGCGACGACCAACGTTCGCAATCCGGACCGCAAAGAGGGTGAAGAACTCTTGCCGATGCGCGAGTTCCGCAAGGAATTGCGGTCGAAGATGGAACATTTGCGGATGGACACCGAGTTCGCTCGGCGGTACGTCAATGATGGGTTTTCCGGGGGCGAGATGAAGCGTGCCGAGATCCTGCAACTCGCCATGCTTCAGCCGAAGTTCGCGATCCTGGACGAGACGGACAGTGGTCTCGATGCTGATGCGGTGCGTTTGGCCAGCGAAAGCATCGCCGAGATTGGCCGTAAGAACATGGGCCTGCTGATTATCACCCACCACGACAAGCTGCTTGAGCACAATCCGCCGGATTTCACGCACGTGATGTTGGGCGGGCGGATTGTGGAGACGGGAGGCGTGGAGTTGGCCTCCGAGCTTTACGGACATGGCTACGACCGGA
Organism: uncultured Planctomycetaceae bacterium; assembly: GCA_903921945.1. Taxonomy (GTDB): domain Bacteria; phylum Planctomycetota; class Planctomycetia; order Pirellulales; family Pirellulaceae; genus CAIXSC01. The sequence continues at coordinate 14,002 of CAIXSC010000155.1, read as the reverse complement.
TTCGGAAGGCATATCCAGAAGCCGAAGCGGAGAACCGCGCGATGCTGGAAAAAGAAGAGCCCCAGCCCGTGGCTTAACCCCGGTCCGCCTTGCAAGTCTTGAGCGAAGCTGGGTCTTGCTCGTTATCGCGTCGGCGGGTTCGTGCCGCTGGCTCGTTGGAAGCCCGGCGTCAGTTCGGTTGAAGAGATAAAGGAACGCACCATGGCAAGCGATCTTCTGAGCGTACCGGCCGGATTTGCGGCGGCGGATCGGCCCGCCAACGATGACGCGATTGGCGAGATCAACAAATACGATTTCCGCACCGAGTCGAAACCGGTGTTTCGGGCTCAGCGCGGACTTAGCCGGGACATCGTGTCGCAGATTTCGGCGATGAAGGGCGAACCGTCATGGATGCTCGACTTCCGTCTCCGCTCGCTCGATATTTTCGATGCGAAACCGATGCCCCGGTGGGGCGGCAAGATCGACGTCGATTTCCAGGACATTTATTACTATCTCAAGCCGGCCGATAAGCAGGGACATACCTGGGAAGAGGTGCCCCGCGAGATTAAGGACACGTTTGACAAGCTCGGGATTCCGGAAGCCGAAAAAAAATTCCTGGCAGGTGTCAAAGCTCAGTTCGAGAGCGAAGTCGTTTATGGCTCGTTGAAAGAGGACCTCGCGGAAAAAGGGGTTATTTTCACCGACACAGACTCCGCCTTGCGCGAGCACCCCGAATTATTCCGCGAGTACTTCGGCACCATCATTCCGCCGGAGGACAACAAGTTCGCGGCGCTTAATTCAGCGGTATGGTCGGGCGGTTCTTTCATTTACATCCCAAAGGGTGTGAAGATTGATTTCCCGCTGCAAGCTTACTTCCGCATCAACGCGGAAAACATGGGGCAGTTCGAGCGGACCTTGATCATTGTGGACGAAGGCGCCGAGGTGCATTATGTCGAAGGCTGCACCGCGCCGATGTACACCACCGAAAGCCTCCATTCGGCGGTCGTCGAGATCATTGTGAAGCGGGGCGCCCGTTGCCGTTACACGACCATTCAGAATTGGGCGAACAACATTTATAACCTGGTTACGAAGCGTGCCGTCGCGTATCGGGACGCCACCATGGAATGGATTGACGGCAACCTTGGCAGCCGTCTGACCATGAAGTATCCGGCGGTTTACCTCATGGAACCGGGAGCTCGCGGGGAGATCCTGTCGATCGCGTTCGCCAGTCGAGGGCAGCATCAGGATGCCGGCGCGAAACTGGTGCATTGCGCCCCGAACACGACCGGTCAAATCATTTCCAAGTCGATTTCCAAGAACGGCGGACGTGCGAGTTACCGGGGTCTCGTCCGTGTCGAGAAAGGGGCGACGAATTCGAAATGCAATGTCGTCTGCGACGCGTTGATTCTCGATCCGCGGAGCCAAAGCGACACTTTCCCTTACATCGAAGTCGCTGAGCAAGATGCTTCGATCGGACACGAGGCGAGCGTCTCCAAAATTGGCGAAGAGCAGTTGTTCTACCTGATGAGCCGCGGGCTGACGGAAGCGGAAGCGAGCACCATGATCGTGAATGGCTTCATCGAGCCGCTCGTCAAGGAACTGCCCATGGAGTACGCGGTGGAGATGAATCGCCTGATCCAATTGCAAATGGAAGGTTCGGTGGGCTGAGAGACCATGAGCATTGCAACGTCGCTTCCCGCCGGATTTGGAACGGAGTCGTTCGAGGCGTTCCTGGACGCTCGTCGCGAACCGGATTGGCTTACGCGATTGCGGCGGAGCGCCTGGTCCGACTTCGAGCAATTGGGGTGGCCGGATCGCCGCGATGAAGAATGGATCCGCACCGACATTCGCCTGTTCAAACTGGGGCGATTCAGCCTTCCAGCGCAACGGCCCACAGGCCCGTGCCCTGCGGGGGCGCTTGCCGAGGGCGTTGAACTGGCGGGCGGAACAGCTTCGCTGAACGGGTTCGCGGCCGGCACAACGGTCGATTCGACCCTGGCTTCGCGTGGGGTTGTTTTCGGCGAATTGGACGAATTGCTGCGTGACCATGAAACGGTGTTGCGGCCTTACCTAGAGCGACGCCTCCTCGACGGTCGTCAGGATCGTTTTGCCGCCCTGCATGCCGCTTGTTGGACGGCAAGTCACGTTTTATACGTTCCTCGGGGTGTCCGTGTGGCCGCCCCGTTTCACATGTCGGCCGCTTTGCGGGATGGCGGTGTGGATTTGGGGCGAACGCTGATTGTGCTGGAAGAAGGCGCCGAAGCGACCGTTCTGAACGAGACGCTGAGCGACTCGCCGACTGCCGGCGGCTTGCACTGCGGAGCGACCGAAATTGTGCTCCGTGCTGGCGCCCAGTTGCGTTATGTTCATTTGCAAGACTGGGGTCAGGGCGTGTGGCATTTCGCCCACCAACAGGCCCAGGTTGAGCGTAACGCGTCGCTGCAATGGACGTCCGCCGCGATGGGTTCGCGATTGGCGAAAGTGAACCAGCGGGTGGCTCTGGTTGGCGAAGGGGCTGAGTGCCAAGTCAATGGTGTTTTGTTCACCGAGGGTAAACAGCACCTCTCGTATCACACGTTGCAGCATCATAAAGCGGCCCACTGCCGGAGCGATTTCCTCTACAAGTCGGCCTTGCAGGATCAATCGCGGACGGTCTGGCGCGGATTGATCAAAGTCGATCCGGGGGCGCAAAAGACGGACGGCTATCAGCGGAACGACAATCTCCTGCTGTCCACCTCCGCACGAGCCGATTCGATCCCTGGACTGGAGATTGAAGCCGACGATGTTCGCTGCACGCACGGTTCCACGACCAGCAAGGTGGACGAGGAATTGATTTTCTACTGCCAGTGCCGCGGATACACTCGCCGCGAAGCAACGCGGTTGATTGTGACCGGTTTTTTCCAACAGATTTTCGACCGTATCACGATCGAAAGTGTTCGCGAAGCTTTAGGCCATGCGATCAGCCGGCGTGTGCGCGAATACGCGTAATCCGGTGTTGGTCGTGCATCCGGCGAGGCGAGCGAGGCATTTAATCGAGGTTGTGTCCCATGGCGGATTTTGTGAAGGTCGCTCGCGTTGACAGCTTGGCGGGCGACGGTAAATGGATGTTCGAGATTGGCGAACGCTTGGTCGTGTTGTTTCGCGTAGAAGGGCAGTTTTTTTGCCTGGATGACGTTTGCACACATGACGGCGGTCCACTGGGAGAAGGCCGACTCGAAGGTCACTTCATCGCTTGTCCCAGGCATGGAGCGAAGTTCGATGTGCGCAATGGACACGCTTGCACGATGCCGGCCACCGAGGCGACGATCGCGCACGATGTGAAAGTGGACGGCACCTTCGTTTGGGTCCGCCTGCGTGGCGGCGACGAGGATTCGACTGAGCCGGACGCCGCGTCCAATCCCGAATTGGCCAAGGCATCTTCGGTCTCGCTAGCGGGCGGTGACTCGAGCGTTAAGGCGGGCCATGAGTGCTGTGAAGGTCACGGTGGACTGCACGCCGCTGGCGGTGCGATTGTGGACTGGAACCCGGGTTCGACGGCAGGGGCAACTGGCGTTCCCGCAGGTGCGACCGTGGCTAGTTCGGTCGCCAGTTCGGGATCTAGTAATGGCGTGTGCGCGGCGGGAACGGCCGCAGTCTCCGGTGCTGTCGCGGTGGTGTTGTGCGAAGACTTAGTGCGAGAAGAATTGAAACGGGTCATTGACCCCGAATTGTTCGTGAATATCGTCGACTTGGGCTTGGTTTATAACGTCGATTTAGTGCCCGGCGAGATGGGCGGTTCGAAGGTGAAGATCGACATGACGATGACGAGCCCGATGTGTCCGGCGGGCCCTCAATTGATCGCCCAGTGCAAACAGTTTGTCGGCCAGATGTCAGGCGTGGACTCCGTGGAAGTCAAGATTGTCATGGATCCGCCTTGGACCCCGGCGAAGATGAGCGATTCGGCCCGCGACCAGTTGGGAATCTTTTAGGCGGCCAATCGCTGTGGCGGTTTAGCCGGCAGACAGGCTGCCGATGCGAGTCCTCTGCTGCGAGTACGCGACTGGCGGTGGCGGATTCGAGGATCCGTCGCTCTTGCTTCCCGATAATACCTTCCTCCGGGAAGGTGCGGCCATGCTCCGGTCCGTTGTGGCCGATCTGGGGCGCGTGCCGAATGTCTCCGTCACCGTGCTTCGTGATCGGCGACTGGTGGACGTGACGCTGCCTTTCGGGGATGTGGTGCCAGTCGGGTCCGCCGTCGAGTTCCACCAACGGCTTGCCGCGGAATCGCGCCGCGTGGATCGTGTGTTTCTCATCGCCCCGGAATGTGACGGTGTCTTGGAACGGTGCCTCCGCGAAGTCGAAGAAGCGGGCGGCGTGCCGCTGACGCCGACTGGCGAATTGGTGCGTGTCGCCAGCGATAAGAACGAGACGGCCAGATGCTTAGCCGCTGCGGGTGTGCCGATCCCCTTGGGCATGGAGCTATTGGGCGGTGACGCCCTTCCGGCCGATTTTGCTTATCCGGCCGTCTTGAAGCCGGCGGATGGAGCCGGTTCCGCGGATGTTCGACTCATCGCGGCGTGGCAATCGGGGCGCATCGCGCCGCGCCACTGCAAGCGGTGGCGGCTGGAGCGGTTCATACCGGGCTTGGCCGCCAGCATTTTGGTGTTGGCGATGCACGGCCGATCCGTCTGTTTCCCGCCGTGTTGGCAACATTTGTCGAACGACGGTTGCTTTACGTATCGGGGCGGCGCGACACCCATTCCAGCCGGTTTGGCCGCTCGGGCCGAAGCGTTGGCGCATGCGGCCGTTGCGGCCTTGCCGCCAGCCAGCGGCCTTTTCGGGCTCGACTTGGTGCTCGCTGACGCCGCGAATCGTGGACCGGTCGCGGCTTTGTGGAAGGCAAGCGTTGCCGAGGTGGAAGTGGATGGACTAAGGCGGGCAAGCGGCGCGGCAGAGGTGCGTTACGCGCCGGGCGACGTGGTGGTGGAAGTGAATCCACGTCTGACAACCTCGTATTTAGGCGTGCGGAGGTTGCTGGTCGACAATCCATTAGAGGCGTTGGTGACCGGTCAACTTCCCGCTTCGTGGCGGTTATCCGCCGAGGCAACTGTGGACGCTCCCATCGTGTTCACGGCCGGGGAACTGGGCCATGATTCTCAGGAGGGTTAGCGAATGGCGACGATCGTTCCGCGCAATCCGGCACTTCAGGAAGTGATGCGTTCGCAATACTCGTCGGCGGACATCCGCGCTGTTCGCGAATTGCTCGAACGGCATGGAACGCTTGCGATGCGGCCGCTTAGCTCGGGGCTGTTTTCGGCGGCGGTGACCACCGAGTTTTCGGAGGGAACGAACTATCGCGCAGCGTGGGTGCGCGACAATGTGCATGTCGCGTTCGCGCATCTGGTGAACGGACAGCCGGCGGTGGCGGTGGCCGTTTGGCGGGCGCTGCTGCGCTTCTTTCGGACTCAGAGAGGCCGCTTCGAGGCGATTATCGCCAGCCCGGAAACGAAGGTTGAGCCGCAGCGCCGACCGCATATTCGTTTTGATGGCGAACGGCTCAGGGAACTCGACCAGAAGTGGTCCCATGCTCAAAACGACGCGCTCGGCTACTTCATTTGGCTGGGGGCTCGTTTGATGCTTGCGGACGTGTTGAGACCCAGTGATTTGGATGAGGAGGAATGGGAAACGCTCGCTTGGTTTCCGCCGTACTTTCGAGCTGTCGAGTACTGGCGCGACGAGGACAACGGCCATTGGGAGGAGGCGGCCAAAATCGAGGCATCCAGCATTGGTGTCGTGGTCGCGGCACTACGGGCCTGGCGCCAAGTGACGCAAGTGACTCACGCGGCGCGAACCGGGACCGGGCCAGCGGCGTCGGGCAACGAGCGAGTGGAGTTGGTTGCTCGCACGTTTCCAACTCGGGAATTGGATTGGCTAGTCGAGCGGGGGGAAGAAGCGTTGTCCGCCATTTTGCCGGCGGAGTGCGTTCAGGCGGAAGCTGGAAAGTCGCGGGACGCGGACGCCGCGCTGCTGTTTCTCATCTACCCACTGGAGTTGCTGGACGGACCGATGGCCGACGCGGTATTGGAGCGGATCGATCAACGATTGCGCGGGCCGATCGGTATCCGCCGCTATCGAGGCGATTCGTTTTATTGCCGCGATTACGAGCGATTGATCGCGGCTGGCGGCGATGATCCGACGCGAGATTTCAGCGACGACATGGCGGGCCGCGACGCGTTGCTCCGCGACGGCGAAGAAGCGCAGTGGTGCATCTTCGATCCGATCTTGTCCGTCGTTTACGGTCGACGCTTCGCGCGAAACGGCGACGTCGAATCGCGGCGGCGGCAATGGGAACATTTGAACCGCTCGTTGGCACAAATCACTCGCGCCGATCCGCCGCGTTGCGAAGCGTTTCAATGTCCCGAGTTGTATTACCTTGAGGACGGCGAACTGCGCACCAGTCGCGCGACACCGCTGTTGTGGACACAAGCGAATCTTTGGACGGCGCTCGAAGTCGCCGCCGCCACGACGTCCGAACCGTAGGCGGCCGCGACCGATTTGCCCACCGCCAGTGTGGTCACCACCCGAGACGCGAGTGCGACGTTCTGGTGGGGTTAGCCGAGCTCTTGCACGCCGCCGCGATTTTCGAGGATGTACCGCGGTCGCCCCGAGAAATCGAGGAACGACTGGGCCGGATCGATGCCCAGGTGGCGGTAGATCGTGGCCAGGACGTTTTCCGGCCGGTAAGGCCGATCTTGAGGGACTTCGCCCTTTTCCGATGACGAGCCGATGATTTGGCCCATGCGCAAGCCGCCGCCCGCCAGCAGCACGCTCATGACGCTGCCCCAGTGGTCGCGGCCCGCCGACTTGTTGACTCGCGGCGTGCGTCCGAATTCACCCATGGCGACGACGAGCACATCGCGATCGAGTCCACGCTCGTGGAGGTCGGTGACCAGGGCCGCGATGCCGCGATCGTAATCCGGTCCTTTTTTCTCCATGGCCGATTTGATTTGCGTATGGTCGTCCCAGCCGCCAACGCGGACAGTGACGAACGTGACGCCGGCTTCGACAAGTCGTCGAGCGAGGAGCATCCCCTGGCCGCTGCTGTTGCGACCATAGCGGTCGCGAGTCCGCGGGTCTTCCGCCGCGATGTCGAAGGCAGCGCGGGCCTTTCCGCCAGCGACCATGTCGTACGCCTCGCGGGTAAATTGGTCGATCGACTCCGTGACCCCTTGGGTGTCGAGCACACGGCGTTGATTGTCGAACGCGGTGAGCAGCGAGCGGCGGTCGTCGAGCCGTTCGATGTCCAAACCGTTGGTCAAGGCGAGATTATTGACCTCGAATTTTTCGGACGCCGGATCGGACTCCGTGCGAAATGGACCGAATTGTTTGCCGAGATAGGCCGGTCCGCCAAACCGCATCGCTTGGGGAATCGATACGAAGGCTGGCAGTCCACTGTCGTTCGGGCCGCGCAACTTGGCGGTGATCGAACCAGCGCACGGCATGTCGTTTTCACGGCGTTGCGGGTCGCGAAGGTAATAGCCGGTTTGAGTGAGGTGGGCCGAGGTGCCGTGGCTGCTTGAAGCGTGCGTCACGGAGCGGATAATCGCCAGCTTGTCCGCGATTTTGGCCTGCTCCGACATCAACTCGGAAAACCGTTCGCCCGGGATGGCCGTTGGCACGCTGCCGAGTGGCCCGCGGTATTCCTCCGGCGCGTCTGGCTTCGGGTCATACGTTTCGAAATGAGTCGGGCCACCGGCGAGCTCGACGAAGATCACGGACGTTCGTCGCGGAGTTCCCGCAGCGGCGGGAGCGTTGGATTCGGCAGCCAGAGCCCGTCGTCGGAGCAGTTCGGGGAGGGTAAGCCCGCCGAGCGCCAGCACGCCGACTTTCAAGGCATGACGGCGATCGATGCTGGAACGGGTGAACGCGGCAATGCCCGATTTGTCCATGCTCGCTGAGCTCCTGTACATTGCGGTTGGTTGCATCAATCTTTGGCGATAGGTGGAGTTATCGGTCGAGCGACATGGCGTGTCAAGCGATTTTGTTTGTGATGCGGCACGAAGGGCGACGCCGTAAAGCGATCTTGCGCTGTTGGTTCGCGGTGCGACGCTTTAAGCGGTTAAGCGGTTTCGGATTGCGCGGGTCGGTGTTGACGCTGCCGGTCGAACTTGCGACATTAAGCGAGTTATCGGAAACACCCTAATTTTACCGCTTTGCCTGAATCAGCCGTGCCCAAGTTCGCTGTGATTCTCCCGGCCGCTGGCCAGAGCCGACGTTTTCGGGACCAACATTACAAGAAGCCTTTCGCGCCGCTGGAAAACCGCGCGGTGTGGCTGCATGCGGTGGACCGTTTCCTGAATCGCGGCGACGTCAAGCAGGTGTTGATCGTCATCTCCCCGGAAGATCGCGAGTCCTTTCTCGGCAAGTTCGGTGCGAACGTCGCGATCCTCGGCGTCGAGGTGGTCGATGGCGGGGCCGAGCGAAGCGATTCCGTGGCGAATGCCTTGGCTCGGGTGCGCGACGAGATCGATTACGTGGCGATCCATGACGCGGCTCGTCCGTGTATCGCCGACACATGGATCGATGATGTTTTCGCGGCCGCGGAAAAGACGGGGGCCGCGATTCTTGGTGTGCCGGTAACCAGCACGCTCAAGCGAGTCAGCAAAGATCAGATGATCCAGGATACCGTGCCGCGTTCCGACCTTTGGGAAGCGCAGACGCCGCAGGTGTTTCGCCGTCAACTGCTGATCGACGCCTACGCGAGACGCGGACGCGAACCGGCGACGGACGACTCGCAGCTTGTCGAGCGACTGGGGCATAAGGTCGCGATTGTTCCCGGTTCTCCCTTGAACTTGAAGATCACCACTCGCGATGACCTGCGACTGGCGGCGCATGCCTTGAAGGCGTTACCCAAGCCCAAAGGCCTCGAAGGACTCGGGCCATTTGCGGGAGACGGATTTTGGCGTTGAAGCGGCCACGTTACCACGTACGATCATGAGGCGGGCCGTTTTGGCGCGGGACAGGCTGTCGCGGGGTAAGCCGCGACCGTCGCCCGCCGCGGCCACCATGCGAAGACTCGGCGTTTTTTCACTCCTTTCCACACCTCCACAACCCTCACTAGACGAGTCATGTCCGGCCCAGGTTTTCACATCCTGCTGAATCGGGAAGATTCGAAAAAACTATTCGGCATTCGGGAACCGGAGAACATCCGGGATTTTTGCCGGCAATTGAGCCAATCCCAGGACTACCGCAAACGCGGCCGGATTCTCGAGTTGGGAATCAGTTGGGATACGCTCCACCGCTGTCTGACCGACGGTTCGCTGGACCCGAATGCGGGCGAACCGCCGATCAACCAGTGCTTCCTTGGAGGGCGATCGCTGTACGATGGGGCCGACGCTGTCGTGTCGCTCGTGCGGCCTGACATGGCCCCGTACGTTGTGGAAGCGCTCGAAGAGATCAAGTTCGAGGACCTGCGGAAGAAATACTTCGCGCTCGATGCCGCCGCCTATGGGCGACCGCTCCAAGAAAAGGATCTCGAAAAAGCCTGGGTCGTGTTCCAGCAAGTACGCGAATTCTACGATTTGGCGGCGGAGGATTTCAGCGCGGTGCTGTTCGTCGCGGACCGCGCAGGCTAGTTGTCAAGGCTGGCTACGCGTGCTGACCGCGAAAGAAACGCCCTGGTCCACCGCATCGACCTGCAACAAGGAAACTCATGACGGACATCGTCGCCGAACTGCAGTGGCGCGGATTGGTGCATCAAACCACAGACGGGGCGAAGCTGGCCGAGTGGCTGAATGCCGCGAGCCGCTCGTTGTACGCGGGCTTCGATCCGACTGCCGACAGTCTCCATGTCGGCAGCTTGTTGCCGCTCATGACGCTGCGACGGTTCCAGCGGGCCGGTCATCGACCGATTGCGTTGGTCGGTGGCGCGACCGGGATGATTGGCGACCCAAGCGGCAAGAGCGAGGAACGCAATCTTCTGTCGGTTGACACGCTGCGCGCTAATGTCGCGGGGCTGGAAAGGCAGATTTCCCACTTCCTCGATTTCTCGCCCGGCCCTAGCGCCGCGGCGCTGGTCAACAATTACGACTGGATGGGCGGCTTCGGCTACCTCGAGTTCCTTCGCGACGTGGGCAAGCACTTTCCGGTTAACGTGATGCTGGCCAAGGATTCGGTTCGCAGCCGAATCGAACGCGACGACGCGGGGATCAGCTACACCGAATTCAGCTACATGTTGCTGCAAGCCTACGATTTTGTGCAGCTCAATCGCCAACGCGGGTGCGAGCTGCAGATTGGCGGCAGCGACCAATGGGGCAACATCACGGCGGGCATCGACCTCGGACGGCGCATGCACGGCGTTCAGTTGTACGGGCTTACCTGCCCGCTGTTGCTGAAGTCCGATGGTTCGAAAATGGGCAAGACGGAACGCGGCGCAATCTGGCTGTCGCGCTCGCGCACCTCGCCTTATCAGTTCTTCCAGTACTGGCTCAACGTCGCCGATGCCGACGCCGGGATGTGCCTGCGGTTCCTGACGGAACTTTCGCGGGAAGAGATTGAATCGCTTGATGTTTCCCGCCGCGACCAACCCGAACTGCGTCTGAGCCAAAAGCGGCTTGCCGAATCCCTCACTCGGCTTGTGCATGGCGACGAAGGGTTGGAAGCGGCGAGGCGGGCGACCGAAGTGCTGTTTCAATCGGCCGAAATCTCCCAACTGACCGATGCGCAGCTTATGGAGATCTTCGCGGATGTCCCGAGCCAAACGCTAGCTCGCGATCGGCTCGCGGCCGGACTGCGGCTCGTCGATGCGCTCTGCGAATCCGGTCTAGCCAAATCCCGTGGCGAAGCGCGACGGACGATCGAGCAGGGCGGAGCGTACGTCAACAACCGCGTTGTGGCTGACCTGAATGCGACGCTTCTCCCCGAGCATCTCGCCAGCGAAACGGTGATCGTGCTGCGGCGCGGCAAGAGCAACTTCGCGCTGCTGCGGTTCATCTGATGGCCGACCCACGCGGCCGCGCGCGGCGCCAGCGCCGGTGGTGGCAATGGCTCGCCGTGATCTCCGCCATCACGTCGCTATTGGTTCTCTCCGTAGCCGCTTGGCTGTGGTGGTTGAGCCGGCAGCCCCCGCCGTTCTATGCGCGGGCGGTCATGGCCGACGCGCAGCGACCCATCGCGGAGGGCGACGAGTTCGAGCGCCGCGTACTGGCGGCACGCAATGCGGCCCGGCGACGGGGTGGCTGGCGGTTGGAATTGACCGAAGACCAAATCAATAGCTGGTTGGCCGAGCGTTTGCCAAAGGCCTTTCCCAACGCCCTTCCGGACAGTTTCGCCGACCCGCGCGTGGCGATCGCGGACGGCGCCCTGGAGCTAGGTGGACGCTATCGATCAGGCCAAATCGATGCGGTGGTATCGTTCGAACTGGCGGTGAAGGTGGAGGACGAGCCGAACGTGTTGTCGGTCCGCGTCATTGCGGTGCGCCTAGGACAAGCTCCCGCGCCCGCCGCTCCGTTAGTGGAACTGGCGGCCGACGCGGCTCGGCGCGCGAACTTGCCCTTGCGATGGACGCAGGCTGGCCGCGAACCGATCGCGCGGCTCACCCTGCCGGACAAAACCGAAGCTTTGGGCAACCGCCGAGTGCTGCTCGAGTCCGTGGGATTGCTGCCCGGGCGGCTGATCCTTGAAGGGCGAACGGAATAGTTCGGCGAAGCGCTCTCCGCGACATCGCGTGGCGTCTTGCCGTCAATCGCCACGCCCTGTCATTCGTGAACTTCTGAAGGCGAGGGCTCCCAGTTCCAGCGATGGGAGGAGTCACCGGGTGAAGTCAGGGGTTCGATCGTCAATCGTCCGGCGAGTTGGATTTCCCGCGATGGCGGTTGGCGGTTGGGTGGTTCGTCGATCACGCATCCCATCAATTCGATAATCCAACGCACGTCGGACGGACATCGAAGGTTTGTTGGTTCGAAATGGGTGTGGTGGACGCCAGCGGCGACTCGCGTGACGTGGCCGCGGTCACCCGCGATCGGGCCCTGGTAGTCGAGATAGAGCACGCGATGATCCGGCAACCTTCGCGCCGGTCCGGTGATGGGGCCGGACGTATCGCGCGAGGCGAGCAGCGGGCAAGGGAGTTCCCAGGCGGCGAGCACAGGACCGGCTTCCAAGAGCAGATCCCAGTGGGACGAACGCTGGGCGTGTGCCGGCATTTCATGACGCAGGACGACAAATCGGCCGGTGAAGGCGGATGCGGCTTCGCCGAGTTGCGGCGGCCTCATGGCGCCGTCACCGTCGTCTCCTCGGTCACCGTGATCGGAGTCGGTTGGAGCGCGCTGCGAAGGAAGACGCGGAACTGCAGCTTGCCAACTTGGTTCGCCGGTAACTCGACCCGGCAGGGACGCAACGCCTCGCGGGGACGAAGCTCGGCGACCGGCTCCATTTCCACGGTGCGGGCGTCCGGCCCCACAAGTCCACGGGGCCGAAAGCCGGTGATCTTCGCCTTGGTGATGTCGACTCCCGGTGGAAACTCCAGCGACAAAGCGACGTTTTGATCCGGAATGTCGCGATCGTTCTGGATGCGAATGATATAGGTAACCATTTGCCCAACTTGGACCGGGTCCGCCAATTCGGCGACGTTCAGGCTCAGCGTGTTGATCGCGCCCGGCTGAGTTGGCAACGTCGTGTCCGCGGGCGGACCATTCGACGGTTGCGAATCGGGAGGCGGCGTTAGGCTGTCCGCCGGCGGCACGCTGGTGGAGGAGGGCGGTCGCGTTGGAACGCCGGGGAATGCCGGGTCCGATGGCGTGCCAGTATTCGGGTTGCCCGTGTTTGGGGGGACTGGGCCGGGCGTGATTTCCGTCGATAGTTCGGCTGTTTGCGGAGCGGCTTGGTCGGCGGCGACGGTGACGCGGTTCAGTGCCGCCGGGTCGGGTTGAAGGCACGAGACTCGGACCACGTAGCTGCGGCGCTCGTCGCGCGCCAGTTGTGGCAGATCCCAGATAAGCTGGCCGCGTGACGCTTGAAAACCGGCCGAAGCTTCGTCGGGCTTCAGCGACGGACCGTGCTGGTAGATGATCCGCACATTCGAGAGCGCCGCCGCGCTGGCGTTGTAAACGGTAATCGTGTAATCGACACTTTGGCCCGCTTGTTGCCGAGTGGCTCCGGCAAGCTGCACTCGTAGTGGACCTGCCCCCATGGGCCCGGCGCCTGCCGGCGGAGCCATGCCCGGCGCGGGTGCGGTCGCGACCACGCATCCCTGAGCGGTGGCCGAATACCCGCCGTCGGCGATCGCGTCGACCACATGGCAGAGCCGTCCCGGGAGTCGCGCGAAGAAGGTCAAGGCGACCCGCTTGGTCTCTCCAGGCGCGAGCGTGCCGATATTCCACTGCAGCGGACTTCGTTCACCCTGGGCGTGGGCGAGGCCCTCGTCGAAGCGGTCGACAAGCCGCACGTTATTGAGCGCGACGGATGCTTGATTCGTGAGTTCGATACGAAACTGCGCTTCGCCGCCGACAGGCACCGTTTGAGGGCCGGTCATCGTGAGCAGCAGCGCGGGCGCGAAAATGCGAGCGCGATCCAGGCAGTTTTCCGCGGTCAGTCCATCCGCCGCTCGGGCCCGCGCACAGAAGCGAATGTCGCCCGGTCGAATGGCTTGATAGGTCGCGTCGAGCACCCTTTGGCTGCGCGGCGGCAAATCGCCGATCCGCCATTCAAGGTGATCGCCGAACCATTGGCCATTCGGATTGCTCGAAACGTACTTCAGGCTCGGTGGCGGCGCGTCGCTGACGACCACATCGCGAGTCGGCAGTTCGCCTTGATTGGTGACGACAATGCGGAAAACGCCGGCCGCGTTCAGCGCGAGCGACTCGGGGCCGAGCACCTGGATCGACAGGCCGGGCGCGGCCCAAGTGACGGTGGTCGAGCCTGTTCCAACGGTCATGCGTGGCGAATTGCCGCTGGCCGGACGAATGACCTCGATATTGACGCGGGCTGTTCCGCCGCCACTGGCGGGCGGCATCAATTCCGCGGTCGCTTTGCCCTCGCCATCCGTTGG
>CAIXSC010000154.1 GCA_903921945.1 uncultured Planctomycetaceae bacterium | reverse complement strand
GCTCGGCAAAACACCCGTGAGATAGCGGAGGAAGGAGATTTTAGTTGATAGTTGTCAGTTGTCAGTTGTCAGTGGTTAGTGGTTAGTGGTCAGTGGTCAGTGGTCAGTGGTCAGTGGTTAGTTGCCGGTTGTCGGTTTTCGGGTTTTAGGCAACTCTGGTCGCTCGAGGGTGCTCGGAACGCGGTTGGCGATCCGAAGGCAGACTTGGTTTCCGCCTTCATCCTTGCGCCTTCATCCTTCCGCCTTGCGCCTTCATCCTTCTGCTTTCCGCCTTCTCACTTCCTCCCTCCTTCTTCATCCAGCTCTCATGTCTGTACCGTTCGACGAGTATGACGACGCGGACGCCGATGGCGAGTCCCATGATTTGGACGACGCCAGCGATGTGGGGGCGGGTGTTTTCGAAGCGGACCTGGAGTCGGCTGCCGAACCCGAGACGATCGACGGGCGGCCCGTGGAGGAACTGGTCGAAGAGTTGCTGGCGGCGGAAGCTGGAACTCTTCCGGATGGCGCGGCCGTCGAGTCCGCCGGTCCATCGGACAGCGGTTCTGGTGCAAGCGAAGACGGAAGGGCCGATGGCCGAGTGGACCGCGACGGCGAGGGAGGGACCGTGGAGGCAGCGGATGCTCCGGCGGGTGCGTCCTCGGTCTCGCGGCGGAACGACTTTGGATATCGACGGGCGTTAGCGAAGGTTCGCGAATTCCCGCGGACGCCGGGCGTCTATTTGATGAAGGATTCCGCGGGCCGCGTGATTTACGTTGGCAAGGCGAAGAACTTGCGGGCTCGCGCGGGCAGCTATTTTTTGAAGGGCGCCGAGCTGGACGCGCGGACGCATTGGGTCTGGGAAATCGGCGATATCGATTTCGTCGCCTGCGAAAGCGAAGTCGACGCGTTATTGATGGAAGCTCGGCTCATTAAGGACATCCAGCCCAAGAACAACCGCGAACTCAAGGACGACAAGTCATTCCCTTACTTGATGATCACGACCCACGAGGACTTTCCCCGGGTCGAGGTCACTCGGCAACCGCGCGATCGAGGTGTGAAGCTCTACGGTCCGTTCGCCAGCGCGGGCGCGCTGCGCGGAGCCTTGCAGGTCCTGCAGCGGATTTTCAAGTTCCGCACTTGCAGCTTGGACATCGAAGCGGGCGACCCGCGGTGGCAATGGTTTCGTCCCTGTTTGCTGGCAAGCATCCATCAGTGCACGGCTCCCTGCAATTTGCGGATCGACCGCGAGGAGTACCGCCGGGACATTCGCCGCTTGCAGATGTTCCTCGAAGGCCGCAAACAGGATCTGTTGACGCAGATGCGGGGCGAAATGCTGGCGGCGTCGAAGGCGTTGGAATTCGAAAAAGCGGCGCGGCTGCGCGACGAGATCCATCTCCTGGAAACGCTTGACCGACGCGGCGAAATTGACACCCATGTCCAACCGGAAGTGTTCTACATCGATCCGAAGAAGGGACTGGGCGGGCTCCGCAAAGTCCTGAAGCTCGCCCAGACGCCGCGGACCATCGAGGGTGTCGACATCGCGCATTTGCAAGGCGGCGAAACGGTCGCCAGCTTGGTGCGGTTCATCGATGGCCTGCCGTTCAAGCCGGGGTATCGCCGCTTCCGCATTCGCGAGGTGCAGGGTGTCGATGACTTTCGCAGTATTCACGAGGTGGTCGCGCGGCGGTTTCAACGGTTGAACGAGGACGGCGATCCGTTCCCCGATATTCTGCTGATCGACGGCGGCATCGGACAACTCAACGCGGCCATGGCCGCGTTCACCGCGCTCGACATCTGCCCACCCACCGTCATTTCGCTCGCCAAACGCGAAGAAGAGGTGTACATCCCTGGCGAGCCGGAACCGTTACGGCTGCGGCGGCAATCGTTCGCGCTGAGGCTCCTGCAGTATGTCCGCGACGAGGCCCACCGGTTCGCGCAGCACTACCATCACATCCTGCGAAAAAAGTCGTCGTTGGGTGGCGATCGCTGAGCCTGCCGAGTCGACGTCGAGAGACGCCGGTGGCCGTCTTGCCGGGCGACTGTCCGGCACCCCGGTCTGCTGTTCCCAATCTTGGATGGTAGCCCCGGCTTGCGGTGGGCTCGTACTGATGCGC
>CAIXSC010000153.1 GCA_903921945.1 uncultured Planctomycetaceae bacterium | reverse complement strand
TCACCGGCAAGGCAGTCGAATTCGCAACGCGACAGCGGCGGTTGCGGCTGCCGATTGCGGCTCGAACTGCAGAAGGTCAGCGGATCGCGGGCGAAGTCAGCTTCGGACGATAACGGAAACCGTCCGAGCACTTCGCCGGCGCGGACGTGGAAGAGACAGCAGTCGCCGACCGCGACGCTTCGACAGCGAAAACCGCCCGCCCCGCCGCTCGCGATTGTCGGCATCGGCGCCGCCGTGGCGCTACCAGGAAGGGAGCCCTCCACGGGATGGCCAAGCGGCACGACCTCCGCCCACAGGAATGCGGCATACGCGCCGCCCGCCTGTTCCAGTTTCGCCTTTTGCATCCATGGCAGCGCGTGAATGTTGATCGACTTGGCCCATGCTTTGCGTTGTTCCAAGATCCAAGCATTCACCGCCGAATCATCATCCCAGGCCGGCGGCGCGGCGACCGACGAGCCGGTCAATAGCTGCGCCCAGCGGCGGGAGAAAATGGCTGTCGATACGCCATCCGCGATCGCCGCTCGGCCGACGCTTGGATCCACGTCAAACGCGTCCTCGTAGTCGGCCGCGCTTGCCAAATCCTTCGCGTACCAGAAACACCGCGCATCGAACGCCATTGCCTCGCTCCCGCCCCCAAACTCAATCGCCACGTCAAGCACCACGTCAAGCACCACGTCAAGCGCCACGCCAAGCGCCACGTCAAGCGCGACGCCAACCCAACACGCCCGCCACCGCGTCCACTTCCGCGTCCCAAGTGCCGGCCATGCCTACGCCCGCCGGCACACGCTGGCAAGACTCACAGCGTTTCGGTGGGCAACGCCTGCAATCCCCGCAACGTTGATGACTGTAACGCCTGCTATCCGCAACGTTCATGACCGTAACGCCGCTGGGCGCTAGCCACGGGTGGCCATCGCGCGTTTGAAAGGATCGATCAACACAAAGAACTTGCCATTCACCACCATGCCGCGAGCCCCTGGCTTGATCGCCGGCTTTTCCGCCGACAATTCGGCGTTGAATAACAGTTCGGCGGTGCCCGCCCAGAGCGCTCGCAAGGAATCGGTCGCCAGCGTCTCGTCCGAGCCGGGAAACACGACCGACGGGTGCGGCGATTCGGTCGCGACCGCGTGATACAGCACGGCGGGCGCGCCACTGGCGGTCGCGATCCCGGCCAGTTCTCCGATCGCCGCGGCAAAATCCGCGGTGTCCCCGGCGCCGCGAGTCAAATGCACGATCACCGGATTGAGCGTCGCTGAGGGATGGTCCTGGATCCAAACTCGCAGAATCTCCGCGACCGCGCGAAATGCCGGCCGCGCACTCGTCGCCATGGTCGGTTCGACTTCCACCAACACGGGACGCTTGCGAGGCACGGCAATCAGCCCGCCGACGCCATCCGACATCTGCTCCTCGAACTCGTCGATCCGCACGGCCCCTGACATGAGTTCGCTGTCGCGGGCGAACACTCGGCCGGACAATCCGCCTTCGAGTGTTGTTCGCACCTCGGTGTCGCCGGCGCTGTCGCCGTAGGAAACCACCGCGACGTCCACGGATCCTTTCCCCTGCTTGGCCACTTCGGCCACCATGTCTCCCAACAGCGAGTGCAGTTTCCCGCACGCGTTTCCCAAATCGGCGGCGAACGGGTCGGCTACCGAACGATCCAGCACAAAGACCAAGCAGCCAGGCGAAGCGGGGGAAATCACCGCCTTGGTCCCGCTGCCGCCTGCCGACGCCGACACTCGCAGCAGTCCGGTCGGCGCGGCTGTCATCACCCCCGTCGCCTCGCCCGCCAACTGCAGTTCGCCCCCCGCAGAACCATCCGAAAAACCAGCCGTAGAATCAGCCGACTGACCAGATGACTGTCCAGCCGACTGCCTAGATGACTGTCCTGATGACTCGAGTTCCAAAGGAGCGAGCTCCGCTGGAGACAGGCTCGCAGGCGTCACTTCCAGTGGGGCCAGTTCCAACGGGGCCAACTCCAACGGCTCAACAGCCACTGGCTCAGCAGCCACTGGCTCAACAGAGATCGGCTCCACGGCAACCGGCGCCCCAGCGAGCGGCTCGACAGGCAACGAGGCCGCTGCTACTGGGGCCGCTGCTACTGGGGCCGCTGCTACTGGGGCCGCTGGTACGGGAGTGGCCGGAGCGGCTGGCGCCGGCCTTGATAGCGGCGGGGGCGGGCTCGAAGCCGCGGGCGTTGGCGGATGGACGGCCGGGGCTGGCGGTTTGATAAACCTGGGCGCTGGCGGCGGCGCGATCGCGCTGGGCGGCTTCGCAACCGGCGCTGGCGCGGGCTTGGCCGTGCGCATGGGCGGAGGTGGCGGAGCCTTGATCGTGGCGGGGCCCAATTTGGGTCCACCTTCGGGCGGCCGAGGCCGCGCCACCGGCGCTGCGGCGACGACGGCTTGCCCGGCCAATGACTTCTGGACATGCGCAGCGAGCAAGCTCAACGCCTTCGTCACGTCGACCATCTTGGCGTTGTAAACCATCGCCCGCGCGTTGACGTTCACCGTCACCCCGCTTGCCTTCAATGCTTCGCACAAATGCCCTGGCAACAGACTGCTGCGTTCGAACCATTCACGTTGCGGACCGAGCGCCAGATAGGCTCGATTCGCCGGAAACAGCACCGATGGCGTGTTCGCCGACGAACCCAAATGCAGGTGCGCGACGATCGGTGTCTGGCCGCTTAGCGAGAGATCTTGCACGGCTTTGATCGCACGCAGCGGATTGCCGTCGCCTGCCGAACCCGACGAGATATGAACGACGAGCGGTTGGCCCTGAATGCCGTTCGCCGGCGACCAGCGCGACAACAGGTCCCGGACAGCTTCAAACGCCGCGATCTGCGGCGCGCGATCGCCAAGCGTCGGTTGGTACCACACGGGAAATGACACAGGCGACTCGTCGAACCCGCCCACATCATTGCGGACTTTCCGCATCCGCGTTTCCACGGCGGCTGGCGCCGCCGCGATTTCCGCCGCCGAAACGAATTCGCGTCCCGCCAATCCGCCCGACCAGCGAACGCCCGCCTGCGACTCGCCTTCCTTCGAACTGCGGTAACCCACCAACGCGACCTCGCAGTCGCCGGCCTGGGCAAGCTTGGCGAGCACCGAGTTCACCGCCGTCGCGACGCTTTCCGCCTTCGATTTCGGCGGCCCGCCCAACGCGCCACCTCCACTCGAACCCCCACCGCTCGAAATGCCGCCGCCCGCGACGCCGGTCACCGCCGCCGCATCCATCGCCGACGATTCATCGATCAACAGCACAATGCCAACACTCATCGGAAGCCTCCGAACGGAAAGGCGAACATTAACGGAGGACACGCGCCTGACGCGTGCCCATATCGAGGAACCGGATGAGCGACACCATGTCGGCATTGAAAGCCATGCCGCGCGCGCCCGCCTGCAATTCAAACCCCTCCGCCACCGCGCTCTGGAACATTTTTTCCGGCAACGGACTCGACATCTTGAACAGCAACCGCGCTAAATCGTTCGGCAAGATCTCGCCACTGGCTGGAAACAGGAACGGGTCGCCCGCCGTCTCGCTTAAATGACAGTTGAACAACAACACTTCGCCATCATGGGTCGCCAGCGACCGCAGGGAATCGGCATACTGCTGGGGATCGCCATCCGACGATTCGCCATCCGAAATATGAATCACCACGGGCGGGAAGCTCTGTGGATGCTCCTGAATCCATTTATCCACCAGGTCGTAAGCGCGATACAGCGCATGGCACATCGGCGTGCCCCCCTCCGCCACCGGTTCGACCCAAACCGGCACTTCCACTTGCGTCTCCACCAATTCGCCCATGTCCTCGTCGTAAAACTGCTTGATCCGCTGCTCCAACCGCGACGGATTGTTGCCAATCTCGACAATCGACACGAGTTCCCGGCCCTGCAACGCCCCGCCCAACGGCGATTCGATGATCGGATTCTCCTCCTGATCCGTGCGATACCCCAAAACTCCGATATCCACGTAATCCCGAATCCCCTCGCCGCCCGTCGACCGGATCGTCATGTTCTGCAACCAACCGTTGATCGCCGTCACCAACTCGTCCTTCTTCTTATTGGGCGAATTGCCAATCGGATCCTCCATCGAATAAGACTGGTCCAATAAGAACAGGAACAACGCCTTGTTCTGGCGGCTAATCTCTTTGTTGTACGGCATAAGGACGGTTGCTCCAGAAGGGGTGTGGGTAGTGGATGGTGATTAGTGGATGGTGATTAGTGGGTAGTGATTAGTGGTTGGTGATTAGTGGTTGGTGATTAGTGGTTGGTGATTAGTGGGTGGTGATTAGTGGTTGGTGATTAGTGGGTGGCGGGGGTGGATCGCGGATCTTGGTTTGTTAGTCACTCGTCATGGCTCACTCGTCATGGGGCATTGGCTGCGGGACCGTGGCGACTCGGGGCTTGTTGCTTGTTTGCTTGTTTGCTTGTTTGCTTGTTTGCTTGTTTGCTTGGGAGTTGGGCTTTATGGGTGGCGTCGGTGACGCCGATCATGAATGCGGCTCGCCGTCAGCGATTGAGGATTGGCTCGAGTTCCTCCCAGTTCTTTACCACATCGGCCGCGAATTGCCCCTCCGCCGCGAACGTCACGTCGGCCTGTCCGCCGATCTTCGTGTATTTCTCGATCTCCTGCTCGTACCGCTCGCAGCGTCTCGCGAACTCCTGCCAAGCCCGCTGCGTCGACCAGTCCGCTTCCAGTTTTTGCCGCTGCGCCTGGTAATCGCGCGTCGCGAGTTTATCCGGTGGCTCGCGCGGTTCAAGCCGGTTCAGCGGATATGATTCGTAGGCGTTGGGGTTCGACGCGCTTGGCTTGTTTCGCGGCCAAAACCGCCATGAACCGCCTCCTGGCGCCGTGATGAATTCGCCTTCCAGCAACGAGCCACGTTGCGAGTCGACCGAGTATTTATAGTCCTTTTCCGGAATCGTTTTCGCAGCCAGTCCCCGTAGCAGCCAGTCTTTGGCGATCTCCGCCATCAGGGACCGCGCCTCGTCGTCCGGAGACAACTGTCCAATGCGCCGGGCGGCTGAAAGCCATTGAGCCACATTCTTCAGCGGAACCCGCGGCAAGTCTTGCATGGCGATCAACACCCGCACCTTGGACAGCCCTTTCCGCAGGTCTGTGTCGAGCGTCGCCGAGGCCCCGACCGGCGGTTCCGGGTACTTGGTGAAGAAGACTTCCAAATCCCGGGCTAGTTCGGGCCACGCCGCCATCGGTTCACGAAACGCTTTCACATCCGCCACCCGCGTCGCCTGCGACAGCCGCAATCGCAACGCTTCGGCGTCCTTGTGGTACCGCGCCGCCACCTCCAGCGTGTCGACCTCCGCGGTCCGCGCCCCGAGCCACTCGGCCGATAGGATGCGCACCGCTTGATCGTATTGAGCCGCCTTGAAAGCCTGCTCGGCGCGTTTGAACACGTCGCGGTTCGTTCGCCCCGTCGCCATCCGTTTGCCAAGATCCTGGATGCGGACCAACCGCCGATCCACAAGTTCGGACAAGGCGGCCGCGCGCGTGACGTCGTTCGCCTTCGATTCCACCTTCTGCCGCAGCCCTTCCAAACGCTCGGTGGCCGTTTCGAGGTTCGCTCCCTCCTGTTCCAAAACGTCGATCGAAGCCCGCTCAAACGTTTCCGTATCCCGCACCACTTCCGTCCAGTCGATCAATAACTGTCGAGTATTTTCGAGCTTTGGCACCGCCGCGTCCGCCACCGGTTTCCAGCGAGCGTTGGCGACCGGCGGCGGCGTCCACTTTTCATACGGCCGGACCAGCTGTTCGTTGAGCCACTTCGCGGCCCGTTCGTCCTGGTCGACGTCGACTTTCAAGGTCGCCAATTCCGGTGGCGTCGGGACTTTCTCAGGGGCCGCCACACTGGCTCCCGCCACCGCCACGGGGACACTCACCACGGCGTCGCGCACGCTCCAGGCCGTCAGCGCCGCCAGCGGAGCCATGCTGCCGAAGATCAAAAGCACCCGCATCCAACCCATGCCAACCCCCAGCCAAGAAAAGCGTCATGACGCCCATTCGCGGATGTTGGCGCCACGCATTGACGAACAGGACCCTGACAGCTTACGCGAAACCAGGTCCGAAAAACGACTCAGGTCGCGTCGCGCCAATACGCGTCGACCTGCTGCTGCAATCGCGACAGTAACTCCTCGTTGCGCTGCGGCGCGAACAAATGCCGGAACCGCCGCTGCGGTCGCAAATAGTCCTCCACCGGCCGGAAGCGACTTGGCCGGTAGGTATGTCGAACCACTCCGTCTTTCGCCTCTTTCAAGGGCCACACCCCCGTTTCAATGGCCAATTTCGCGATTTCATCACCCAGGGCCGGATCGAAACCCCAGCCGGTCGGGCAAACGGCCAGCGACAGCAGCAGTTTCGGCCCATGCAGTTCCTTTCCGCGGGCGATCTTCTCGGCCAAGTCCAACGGATCGTGAGCCGACAACGTCGCCACGTACGGCGGCCGGTGCGCCCGCCAAATCTCGAAAATATCCTTCTTGCGTTGCGTAGCGCCATGGTGCGTCGTTGCCGTCAGCGACCCCAGCGGCGAGGCGGCCGACAACTGGAAGCCCGTGTTGCCATAGGCCTCATTGTCGTAGCAGAGGTACCAAAAGTCGAGTTGACGATGGATGGCGGCCGAAGTCGCTGAAAGCCCCATGTCCAAGGTCGACCCGTCGCCCGCCAGCACCACGACATGCAGATTCTCTTCCGCCGGCAGACGTCCCGATTCGATCAGAATGTCCAACGCGTCGCGCACGCCCTGCGCCCCCGCCGCCGCGCTTCCCATCGTGGTGTACAGCCAGGAGGCATGCATCGGCGTGTAGGGAAAGGTGGCGAGCAAGGTCATGCAGCCTGCCGCATTCACCCAGACGACATTTTCACCCAGGACCTGGTGAACGAGCCGCAAAGCCGACAGACCGCCGCAGCCCGCGCAAAGCGGCGAGCCCGGTTCGAGTTGTTCCGTCTTGGGCAACTCTTTTAAATTGTGGAAATGCTCACGAGCTACCCGCATGGTCCCCGCCTTCCTTTCCCGCGACCGTCAGCGATCGCGCGACCTGAAGCCACTCGCTTTGCGTCATCAGCAGTTCGACGTCCGCCGGCGGATCTTCCGGTCGAGCGGCCTCGAGCGTCGACAGCAAGTGATCGAATTCGTCATCGCTGACATCTTTCCCGCCAAGACCGCCGACAAACGAACGCATGACGGCCGGGCCGTTCGCCATTCCCGCCACCGCGCCGGCGACCTCTTGAAACAAGATCCCGCCCAATCCGGGCGCGAGGTTTTGGTCGAGCACCCCGACCGCGCGTCGGCCAGCCAACGCTCGTCGCAATTCGGCCACCGGCAACGGCCGAACCAACCGCAGCCGCGCCAATCCAACCCGCCGGCCCGCGGCCCGCCAGCGATCGACCGCCGCCTTCGCCTTCGTGGCGTACGAGCCGATCATCACCAAAATCAACTCGGCGTCGTCCGCGCGATATAGTTCGAGCGGCGAGTAGCTGCGGCCAAACGTCTCGGCGAACTCCGCCGCGACTCGCGGAAACTCCGTCAACGCGTTTTCCACCGCGCGATGCAGCTGGTAGCGAAAATAGCTGTAAGTCGCTCCGTCCAAAACGGCGACTCCCTGGGCCACCGGCCGCGAATGGCGAAAACCGGGATGCAACGGCTGGAATGGCCCCAGAAAACGCCCCGCCTGCTCGGCCGACGGCAACTCGACCGCCTCGCGTGTGAACGACAACTGAAAGCCATCGAGGTTCACCAGCACGGGCACGGAGACCGCCGGCGACTCCGCCAACCGATAGGCCATTAAGATGAAATCGAACACCTCTTGGCACGTTTCGGCATGCAGTTGAAGAAAGCCGGTGTCCCGAGCCGCCAGCACGTCGTTGTGGTCCGGCCCCAACGTGATCGGCGCGCTCAAACCGCGCGACACGTTCACCAACACTAACGGCACTCGCCAACCCGCCAGCGTGTACAGCAGTTCCAGACCGTACACCAACCCTTGGCTCGAGGTGGCTGTGAACACCCGCACGCCGGCCGCGGCCGCGGCGCCGGCCGCGGTTAACATCGAGTGCTCGCTGTCGAGCGTCACGAATTTTCCCCGCAACGTGCCGTCGCCAAACCAATCCGACAGCAGTTCGATGATTTCCGTCTGCGGAGTGATCGGGAACGCCGGCACGTAATCGACCCGAGCCATGCGGGCTCCCCAGGCCGCCGCCGCATTGCCGGTCAATAGCTTTCGCATCCCGCCATCTACCATGCCCGCGTCTCCCGTTCCTCGTGAATCGCGCCCACTGGACAGACTCGCTGGCACAAAAGGCAGCCTTTGCAATGATCGTAATCGATCACCGGATAGCCTTCCGCATCGAGCGACACCACGCCATCTGGACATTGCACGAAACAGAGCCCGCACCGGGAACACAGGGCCGGATCGATCACCGGCCGCTGCACTCGCCAGGCGCCCGTGTGCCGCGCCGCTGAATTGCCGCCCGACAAGATGCTCGGCGTCCCCCGCATCACGCCTTCGTATCCCACCTGCGCCATCGAGCCGCCCGTCCGTTCGCTGGCGGCCGGCGCGCTTTGCGCGGCCAGTGAGAGCGATTTCCCGGTGTCGGCGAATGCCAGCGGCTGCAACAGGGCGAAAACGTCGCGTGCCAGTTGTTCATTCTTCCCCAGTTCCGTCGGCGCGACGCCGATGGCGGTCAGTTCATCGCGGATCGCTTGTAGCAGGGCGTCGAGCGGCACGGCGCCCAGCAACCTGACAGCCGCCGCCCCTAGGCTTGCGCTCAGCGCCGCCGCTCGGCCCAAGGCCGCCAACGTTCGCGAGGTCAAGTCGGCGGCGATGACGCGAGAACGCAGGGAATCGGGCAGCGCGAGCGCCTCCACGCGATCCGTGTTGACGAACAAAGCCGTCGCGGTTTCGGCTCCGGCGAGCACCCCCGAGGCGGGATCGGCGAGCAACGTTTCATCGGCGATCACAATCAAATCCGGCCGCGCGATCACGCCGCGTTCGCGAATCGGGCCGCGATCAATCCAGGCGTACGAAGCGACGGCCGCCCCGCGGCGTTCGGCTCCGTACACGGGCGCGTCTTGTCCGTGAAAACCCGCGTGAAACGCGGCGCTGCCTACGATTCGCCCGGCCGTCTTCACGCCGTGGCCGCCCCGCCCATGCAACCTTACGCGTATCATCGCGACGACTCCTCTGGCTGATTTGGTTCGCCCCTATTCTACGCCGCGGCCTGCTCCCACGCGCCCTGGCGTCCTGCTCCCCGGCGCATTGGCATATACTCGCCGCCATGCAGCACGTTCGCCTCGGACGGTCGTCGCTCGTCATTTCCCGACTGGCGTTGGGAGCTGGTCCCGTACCTGCCGCGTTCACGCACGCGGACAATCGCGACGCCGCGCGCGCTGGTCGCGATCTGATTCGCCATGCGCTCGACCGGGGAATCGATTGGTTCGATACGGCCGCGGGCTATGGCGAAGGTCGGTCGGAGACGAACCTTGGCGCCGCGCTCCGCGAGCTCGACGCGCTGGACAGCGTTCACTTGGCGACCAAAGTCCGACTCACCCCCGGCAACCTGGGCCAGCTTGACAGCGCCGTGCGCGAGTCGCTTGCCGGCAGTTGCCAACGTCTGGGAACACGTCGCATCACGCTGCTGCAACTGCACAATTCGATCACACGCGAACGCGGCGACGAACCGACGTCGTTGAGCCTTGTCGTCGTGCTGGGACCGAACGGAGTCGCCGACTCGCTCGAACGCTTGCGCGACGACGGCCTCGTTTCGCTTATCGGTTTCACCGGCATTGGCCACGCCGAGGCGCTCCGCGCCGTCGCCGCCAGCGGCCGCTTCGATACCGTGCAAGCGCCGTTCAACCTCGCCAATCCATCCGCCGGCTGGCCAGTGGGACGGGCTTTTGAGGAGACGGATTACGGAGGCTTTTTCGCCGAATGCCAAGCGCAACGGATGGGCGTATTCGCGATCCGTGTGTTCGCCGGCGGCGCGCTGACGAACAGCCCTCCCAGCGCGCACACCTTCCAAACTAAATTCTTTCCGCTGGAACTGTACCGTCGCGACGAAGTCCGCGCCGCGCGTTGGCGAGCGGCGCTGCAACCGCTCAACCGCGATCTGGCTGAAGTGGCCGTGCGTTTTTCGCTCGGCCACGCCGCGGTCACCGCCGCGATTATTGGCTTTCAGTCGCGCGAGCAGATTGACGCGGCGGTCGCCGCCGCCGACCACGGGCCGCTATGGCTGCCCGCCGAAATCGAAGACGACATTCAAGGCGGGTTGGCCGTGCGCCCCGCGCGACTAGACGAACTGCCCGCTTACTTGGCTTGTTCCCGCGACGCCCAACAACGCCTCCGTTCGAAAGGACTCGGCCAATACCTTCCCGCCGCGCATGATGAATTCGCCGATGAAATGCGGCAACGCGTGACTCAAGGCACTTTGCGGTCGGTGTGGAGTGGCGGCCAGCAGGTTGGCTTCTTCAATTGGGATTTCCGCCCGCCCGAGATGTGGAACACGGTCAACGACCAGCCGCCTGCTTGGTATATCGCCGGCATGGTTGTCGCGCCGATGGCTCGCGGTCGCCGAGTTGGCCCGCGCATCCTCCGCTGGTGTCTCGAGGACGCCCGCCGGCAACAAGCGGCTGTCGTGCGGCTCGATTGCCACTCCGCCAACGCTTGGCTTCGCGGTTTCTACGAGTCCCACGGCTTCCGCGCCCGCGGGCTCGTGGAAACCTACCCCGGCTATCGTGTCTGTCTATTCGAGCAGTCCGTCGATCGAACCGCGCCCTGAGAACGCTCCATGACGTGGCGGGATGCCGACCAAAACCCGTTCTCGACCGCACGAGTCCGCCCCGGCGCCTTAGCGTTCGAGCTTCCCGGCCACGAAACGCTTGACAGCCTGTGGAACAAGTTTGTCGCTGCGGGCGAACGCGGACAGATCATCGGCCCGCATGGCACCGGCAAGTCGACGCTGCTCCGCGCGTTCGCCTCGGTGGCCGAACGCCACCACCGAGTGCCAGTCCTGTTCGGCACGGCGCCTGGCCAGCAGTTGCCGCGGAGCGGCCGGCAACTCGAGTTCCCCGACCATGCCGTCGTGCTGGTGGACAGCTACGAGCAACTTGGGGTTTGCCCCAGGCGACGCCTGCGGCGCGCCTGCCGCCGACGAAAAGCCGGGCTGCTTGTCACCTGCCACGTCGACGCGGGATTGCCGACTCTGTGGCGGACGGAACCGTCTTTGGAACAGGTCGAACGACTGGTCGAGCGGCTCATGGCAGGCTTTCCGCCCCTGATCGCCACCCGGGACGTCGGCGCAGCTTACCGGCAACAGAGCGGCAATGTTCGAGAGACGCTGTTTCGACTGTATGACTTGTATGAGTTGCGCCGTCGCTTGGGCGGCTCCCCCCCAGAGTTTTGACGATTTCTGGCAATTTTTTCTAAACAAGCTACTTCCCTGGCCGCTTCGACGGTTTACGATTGGGCGGGTTGTGCGCGATTTGGCGGCTGCGGGGGCGATGTCGTTTCTCGGGTTACCGCCACGAGCGAAAGAGCTGCGGGAGTTGCCGGTATGCGCAATCGATGGCGACGCTGGAGTTACGGGCTGGGAATGGCGGCCGCCTTGGCCGCGAGCTCTGGGCGATCCGCGCAAGCTGGCCCGATCATCGATTGGTTCAAAAGCTGGTGCCAGCCGCCGCCAAGCTCGTGTTCCAACGGCAATTGCAACACGCCGAAGCCCAATCCGTATTACCCGGCGGCGAACACGCCACCGACGCTGCCCGGTCCAGTCATTCAACCCGGCACGGTCATCCAGCCCGGGACCGTGATCCAACCCGGCGCTGCCCAGCCGGGATTCCTGCAGCCCAATCCATCGTTCCCGAGCACCGTGACCCCCGGCCCGGCGATCGGTCCGCGGATGAACAATTATCC
>CAIXSC010000152.1 GCA_903921945.1 uncultured Planctomycetaceae bacterium | reverse complement strand
CCCCCCAATCGGTTTATCCTCTCTTGCGCCCTTTCATGCTCCCCTCGCGCGATCTCCCACGCGATCTCCCGCTCGATCTCCCGCTCGATCTCCCGCTCGTCGCTGCCACCTGCGAGGCTCTTGTTGGCGATGCCCGTTCCGGGGTCGGCGGCCGCCGCTCTGCCGTAGCCCGCCGGCTGGCATGGGCATTCCTGACCTGCCTTGCCTTCACGGGCTGCGGCGATGGAGGCGACGGAGCGGGCGCGAACAGCCCCGCGAGCAGCGGAACCGAGCAGCAAGGTTCGAATGCGGACGCCGCCCAGGCCACACCACTCACGGTGACCACCGCTCGCGTCGAGGTTCGCCGTGTGCGGCGGACCGTGGCGGCTGTCGGAACGCTGTTCGGATTCGAGGAGGTCACGCTGACACCCAAGGTCGAAGGTCGCGTGGTGAAGATCGGGTGCGAAGTGGGCGATCGCGTGCAACCCGGCGCCGTGCTGCTGGAGATCGATCCGAACGACCATCAATTGGCGGTCGACGAATCCCAGCGGTCGCTGGAATTGGAACTCGCCAAGCTGGGCTTGGAACGCGTGCCCGGCCCCGAGTTCGCGATCGAAACGCTGCCCAGCGTCATCCGCGCGCAGCTGATGCTGGACAACGCTCAGAAGCGGTTCGAGCGGCAACGCGCCCTGATCGCGAAGAATGTGGCGACTCAGGAAGTCTTCGAGCAAGCGGAAACGGAGCTGAAAGTGGCCGAGGCGAACCTTCGGCAAATGCGGCTCGACGCCCAAGCGACGCTCGCCGCCGTTCGCCAGCGGCAAGCGACCCTGGAAGTCGCTCGCTTGCGACTCGCCGAGGCCCAGGTCACCGCGCCGCGGCTCACCGCCATGCCCGAACTCGGCGCCACCCCTGTCGACTATGTAGTCGCGCAGCGGCTGGTGTCCGAAGGCGAAATGGTCCGCGCGTTTCCTTCAACGCCCGTGCTCGAACTGGTCATCGACCGCATCCTGAAACTCCGCGCCCGGGTCCCCGAGCGGTTCAGTTCGCAGATCAAGGTCGGCCAGCCGGTCGAGGTGCGCGTGGACGCGTGGCCCGACACCGTATTTCCCGCCTCGGTCACGCGGCTCAGCCCAACCGTTGACGCCCGCAATCGCACCTTCGAACTGGAAGCCGCCGTCCCGAATCCGGACCGGCGACTGAAAGCGGGTGGTTTCACGAAGGCCGAAATCGTCGTCAACGATTCCGCCGAAGCGGTGACCGTTCCGCTGGAAGCCCTGATCCGGTTCGCGGGAGTTAATAAGGTTTTTCGCATCGACGAAGGCGTCGCTCGCGAAGCGCTTGTCGAACTGGGTGGCCATGGTCCGGGTTGGATCGAGGTCACCCGCGGACTCGCGGCAGGGGATATGGTCGCCACGAGCGGCGTCGGCCAGCTTGCCGACGGCCGAAAGCTCGCGCAGTCGCCGCGGGCCGCGCCTCCCGCCGCGACCCGTCCGCCCGCCGCGACCAGTCCTCCCGCCGCGACCAGTCCACCGACCGAGACCCGTGCGCCGGCTGAAGCGCCGCGGAATCCAGCGCCGTCCACGCAGGGGGCCGCGCCATGAATTTGTGGGAACTCTGCATTCGTCGACCGATTTTCACGCTGATGTTGGTTGGCGCGCCGGTCGTCATGGGGCTCGCCTCGTACTCGCGGCTGGGCGTCGATCTGTTTCCCAACGTCGATTTGCCGGTGGTGGTGATCACGACGACGCTCAAGGGGGCGGGCGTCGAGGAGATGGAAACGGCGGTCACGAAGTTGATTGAAGAGGCGGTGAATACGATTTCCGGGGTCGACGAGCTGCGGAGCACGACCAAGGAAGGGTTTTCGCAAGTGATTGTCGAGTTTGGCTTGGAGAAGGATGGCGATGTCGCCGCGCAAGAAGTGCGCGACAAGGTCTCGACGATTCTGAGCCGCTTTCCCGTCGGCACCGATCCGCCGTTGATCGACAAGTTCGATTTGGATGCGGCGCCGGTGATGACGATCGCCGTGTCGGGGCGTCGCAACTTCCGCGAGGTGACCGAAATCGCGAAGAAGCAGATCAAAGAGGAGCTGGAGACTGTCTCGGGCGTTGGCGCGGTGATTCTTGTGGGCGGCAGCCAGCGGGCGATCAACGTCTATCTGGATGCGGACCGGCTGATGGCGTTCGAACTCTCGGCGGAGGACGTGCGTCAAGCGATGGCGCGGCAAAACCTGGAACTGCCAGGCGGACGCGTCGACCAGGGCCCGCAGGAATTGGTGCTGCGAACCATGGGACGCGTGGCGACGATCGCCGAGTTCCCCGACTTGATCATCGCCGACCGCGGCGGCTACCCGGTGCGTCTGCGCGACGTGGGCCGCGTGGAAGACTCGACGGAAGAGCCTCGCGGCCTGAGCCGGCTGGATGGCGACAACGCGGTGAGTCTCATCGTGCAAAAGCAATCGGGCACCAACACGGTCGCGGTGGTGCGGGACGTGAAGCGGCGTTTGGCTCGGGTTTCCACGAGCCTGCCGGGCGATATCCGGACCGAAGTGATTCGCGACCAATCGCGCTTCATCGAGACCTCGATCGAGGAGGTCAAGTTCCACCTGCTGCTCGCGGCGGTCCTGGTCAGCCTGACCATCCTGCTGTTCATCCGCGACTGGCGGACGACGGTGATCGCGACCTTGGCGATTCCGATGTCAATGGTGCCGACATTCGCCTTCATGGCGGTGATGGGATTCACCTTGAACAACATCACCATGCTGGGGCTGATCCTGGCGATCGGCGTCGTGATCGACGACGCGGTCGTGGTACACGAAAACATCTTCCGGCACATGGAAGAACATGGCCGGCACGCGATGGAGGCGTCACGGACCGCGACCGCTGAAATCGCGTCGGCGGTCGTCGCGACCACGCTCTCGCTGCTGGTGATCTTCGTGCCGGTGGCGTTCATGGAGGGGACCGTCGGGCGGTTTTTCAATTCGTTCGGTTTCACGGTCGGCTTTTCGATCCTGATGAGCATGTTCATCTCGTTCACGATGACGCCGATGCTGTGCTCGCGGTTCCTCAAGGTGGAAAGCGGCCACAGTTCGAGCAAGTCGGGGTGGATCGCCCGCGGGATCGAGAATCTGTACGTCGCCGTGTTGGCTTGGTCGCTGCGCTATCGCTGGGTGATTGTGTTGGCCACGTTGGGGACGCTGTTCTCCACGCCCGTGGTCTTTTCGTGGGTGGGCAAGGATTTCGTGCCGCGGGACGACCAGAGCGAATTCGAAGTCGGCATGACTTTGCCCGAGGGGTATACGCTCGAGCGGGCCGACAAACTATGCGCGGAACTGGAATCGCGGCTGAAAAAGCTGCGCGGCGTGACCCACGTGTTCACGATCATTGGCGACACGACGGGCCGGATCGCGAAGGGCCAAGGCGATGTGACCGAAGCGAACATTTACTGTCGATTGATCGACTTGGGCGAACGCGAATACACCCAGTTCGACGTGATGGACGAGGCGCGGCGGATCATGGCCGACTACCCCGAACTGCGGTGCGCGGTGCAGGACGTGCAAGCGTTCCAAGCCACCGGCTTCCGCCAGGTCGACATCGATTTGAATCTCGTTGGGCCCGACCTGTTGGTATTGCAGAAGTACGCGAACCGCGTCGCCGAGTGGATGCGGGCCAGCGGCCAATTCACCGACGTCGATACCAGCTTGTCGCTGCGCAAGCCCGAACTGCGAGTGGAGATTGATCGCGAACGGGCATCCGACCTGGGCATTCCCGTGCAAACCATCGCGTCGACACTCAACATCCTGGTCGGTGGCGAGCCGGTGAGCAAGTTCAAGGAGGGGGACGAGCAGTACGATGTTTGGCTGCGGGCGGAGCGCGCGTATCGGGACGATCCGACGGCGGTCGACAGTCTCGCGGTGCCGTCGCCGCAGGCCGGTTTGGTGCGACTGG
>CAIXSC010000151.1 GCA_903921945.1 uncultured Planctomycetaceae bacterium | reverse complement strand
TCGGCTGTGAACTGTCGGCTGTGAACTGTCGGCTGTGAACTGTCGGCTGTGAGGGGTCGGCTGTGGGCTGTGAACTGTCGGCTGTGCAGTGTCGCGTGTGAATTTTCGGCATGCTCCGCACCCGCCGAATCATCGGCTTCGCCCGCAAGGTCTGCTCGACCCGAAAAGCTCGGGTTGGAAGCTGGGCGAAATAAACAAAATTGCTTAGTTGCGACGGCTGGGGCGCACGATTAGCATAAAACGCTATCGTTGCGTTCATCGTTGCCTGGAAAGGCCGTCGCATAAGCTCTGGACTGGGAGACCGCCGTAATGTCTTGGAATTTTCGTAGGTGGGTGAAAAGCGGACTTGTCTGCACCGTCGTCGTGCTCTTGAGCCTGGACTCGGCGATGGCCTGCCGATTGCTTGGCCGTCGTTTCCATCGCCGACCGAATTGCTGCCCTCCGCCTAGCTGTGAAGTTCATGGCAAACCGGCGGCCGATGCGGCCCCTGCCGCCGATTCCGAGGCCAGTCCAAGCGACGTGACACCGCCACCCGCTCCCGCTCCGGCCCCAGCGCCCGCTCCGGCCCCAGCGCCCGCTCCAGCACCTGCACCCGCTCCGGCACCTGCTCCCGCCCCAGCACCTGCTGAGAAGCCTGCTCCCGCGCCAGCTCCGGCCCCGGCTCCCGAGAAGCCAGCGGAAAAACCGGCCCCGGCCCCAGAGAAGCCGGAAGAGAAGCCGGCTCCTGCCCCGGAAAAACCGGCCGAGAAGCCGGCTCCCGCCCCGGAAAAACCGGAAGAGAAACCGGCCCCGGCGCCGGAGAAGCCAGCCGAAAAGCCGGCCCCAGCGCCTGAGAAGCCGGAAGAGAAGCCAGCTACCGCGCCGGAGAAGCCAGCCGAAAAGCCCGCCCCCGCGCCGGAGAAGCCGGAAGAGAAGCCGGCTCCCGCACCGGAGAAGCCAGCCGAAAAGCCGGCCCCCGCGCCTGAGAAACCGGAAGAAAAGCCAGCTCCAGCGCCGGAGAAGCCGGAAGAGAAGCCGGCCCCGGCTCCGGCCAAGCCGGAAGCCAAGCCTGCGGCGGAAGACGACCTGTTCGGCGATGAGAAGCCGGCTGCGAAACCTGCCCCGGCCCCTGCCAAGCCGGAAGCCAAGCCAGCGGCGGAAGACGATCTGTTCGGCGACGAAAAGCCGGCTGCGAAGCCTGCCTCGGCTCCGGCCCCCCCTCCGGCCAAGCCGGCCGCTGACGATGATCTGTTCGGCGATGAGAAGCCGGCGGCACCTGCTCCGGCTCCGGCACCCGCTCCTGCCCCAGCTAAGCCGGCCGCTGACGATGACCTGTTCGGCGATGAGAAGCCGGCGGCGCCTGCTCCGGCCCCGGCACCCGCTCCTGCTCCGGCTCCTGCCAAGCCGGCCGCTGACGATGACCTGTTCGGCGATGAGAAGCCGGCGGCGCCTGCTCCGGCACCCGCTCCTGCTCCGGCTCCTGCCAAGCCGGCTGCTGACGATGACCTGTTTGGCGATTCGGCTCCCGCAGCTAAGGACGCGGCCCCGCCGGCTCCCAAGGACGGCGCTGCCTCGGAAGCCGCTCCGGCCAAGCCCGAAGATGCTCCGAAGCCGAAGCCGGCCGCGAACGATGATCCGTTCGGCGCGGTGCGGCCGGTTGGCCAGCCGCTACGCCTGTGGACTGACAACACGGGCAAGTTCCGCGTCGAAGCGAAGCTCGTCGAAATCGCGCCGACCCACGTGCGGTTGCTGAAAGACAGCGGTCGTCATGCCACCGTTCCGATGCATCGGCTGAGCGGATCGGATCGCCAATTCGTCGAGCGGCTCGCCGCCCAGATGAAATCGGACACGAACGAAAAGCTGGCCGGACGCTAGTCCGACTTGGCTGGGACATGGGCTGCCGCCGGTAGTCCGTCGCCCTAAAACTTCGCGGAGGACGGGACTCGACGATCGGGTTCCGTCCTCTTTGCGTTTACAAGCTCTCGCCTACGATACGACAGAGTTCCCGGAATCGCCCACACTTGCGTCGGTTCGGCGGCGCTGGCTATGGTACGATTCGCGGCGGTTGATGCGAATCCTCGGTGACAGGAGAAAAGGTGCGATGCGAAAGACGCTATGGCGGATGAGTTGGGGGGCGTGTGCCCTCTCGTTGGGTTTGACGTTCGGCTGTGCGCCGCCGGAACCGCCGCCGGCTCGGAAGTCGAGTGGCGCTTCCAGCGCGACGACGGGTGCTGCCGCGCCTAAGGCAGAAGCCAAGCCAGCCGACGAAAAGCCGGCCGACGAAAAGCCGGCTGATGCCAAGCCGGCTGATGCCAAGCCAGCCGAGGAGAAACCGGCGGACGCGGCGCCAGCGGAAGAAAAGCCGGCCCCGGAAAAGCCAGCGGCGGAAGAAAAACCGGCGACCGACGCCCCGAAGCCGGACGCCCCGAAGCCGGAAGCGGCGAAACCCGAATCAGAGCCTGCGAAGCCCGCCGAGGAAAAACCGGCCGAGGCTAAACCGGCTGACGGTGCCGCGTCCGATGCCAAGCCGGCGGCGGCCGGTACCGCCGTGGTGAAGCTTGGGTCGGGAGACCTCACGGCGGGAATCCCAGGCGATGGGGCCCTGTCGGTGGAATCGATCCAGAAGTGGCTGGACGATCCCAAGAATCACGAAGTCCTGGCCGTGCAGCTTCCCGACGGCTTGGCCGCGGGCGTGGCGCTGTTGAACGTCCCTCAGGACAACCCGATGACCCGCGCCAAGATCGAATTGGGGCGGCAACTCTACTTCGATACTCGGTTGTCGTCGGACAACACGGTGTCGTGCGCCAGCTGCCACCATCCGGACGACGGATACGCTCGGCACACGCAGTTCGGCGTTGGGGTCAACGGGCAAATGGGCGGTCGCAATTCGCCGACCAGCTTCAACCGCATTCTCAGCGGTGCTCAATTCTGGGATGGCCGTGCCGCGTCGCTCGAAGCCCAAGCCGTGGGGCCGATCGCCAATCCGATCGAAATGGGCAACACGCACGAGAAGTGCGTCACGTCCCTGAAGGGGATCGAAGGCTACAAGGTGCAGTTTGAAAAAGTCTTCCCTGGGGAAGGGGTGACGATTGCCAATGTCGGCAAGGCAATTGCCGCATTTGAACGATCGATTGTGACCGGTCCGTCGGCTTACGAGTTTTACGAGCCGCTGCGAGTGTTCGAGGCGGCGAACAAGGACGACTTGGCGGATTTGGAAGCGCTGAAGAAAGACGACCCCGAACTGTTCGCCAAGTACGAGGCGTTGAAGAAGGCCAGCGATGCGAAGCCGATGAGCGTGGAGGCGCGTCGAGGACGCGATCTATTCTTCAGCGAAAAGGCGAACTGCACGGCCTGCCACGTCGGCGCGAACTTCACGGATGAGAAGTATCACAACCTGGGCGTTGGGATGGACAAGGAGAAGCCGGACCTCGGTCGCTTTGAAGTGACCAAGGACGAAAAGGAGAAGGGAGCGTTCAAGACGCCGACTCTGCGGAACATCGCCCAGACCGCGCCGTACATGCACGATGGATCGCAGAAGACGCTCGAGGAAGTTGTTGAATGGTACGCGAAGGGCGGCCATCCCAACCCGCACTTGAGCGACAAGATGAAGAAGCTGGACTTGTCCGAGCAAGACAAGAAGGACCTCGTGGCCTTTATGAAGTCGCTGACGGGCGACCTCCCGGTGGTCCGGGCTGACCGGCTCCCGTAGTGCTGCGGGGATGAACGATCCCGCGACCCTTTGTTCCGCTTCGGTGGACCGAGGGGATGCGAAAACGATTTAGGGGCGGGCCGCTGCGAGCGGTCCGCCCTTTTTCGTATAACTGTCCCACAGCAACGATGGCCCAACGCGCGGGGTAGCGCGTCCCTTGGCGTTCCAGGAATTCGGAAGATGTTGGAACTGTTCGGACAAATCGAGGAAGCGGTCGGCGTGATTCGCCAGCGATGGGCGGGACGTCCCCGCGCGGGCATTATTCTCGGAACCGGATTGGGAGGCTTGGTCGACGAAATCGAAGTCGAGGCATCGCTCGATTACGCCGAAATCCCGCATTTCTTGCGTTCCACCGCCGCCAGCCATCGAGGCCGGCTGGTTTGCGGCCGTCTCCGCGGTCTGCCTGTGATCGCCATGGAAGGGCGGTTCCACATGTACGAAGGCTATCCGCTGAAGCAGGTCACGCTGCCCGTGAGGGTCATGAAAGCGCTCGGCGCGGAACTGCTCGTGGTGTCCAACGCGTGCGGCGGCATGAACCCGAACTATCGAGCCGGCGACATCATGGTGATCGAGGACCATATCAATTTGATGGGCGACAACCCCTTGATCGGCATCAACGACGATCGGCTCGGTCCGCGTTTTCCGGACATGAGCGAACCGTACGATCGGAAGTTGATCGAGCGGGCTCTGCGGGTCGCTCGCCGTGATGACATCGTCGCCCATCAAGGGGTCTTTGTGGCGGTCGCGGGCCCCAATCTGGAGACGCGGGCCGAGTATCGCTTTCTGCGGCTGATCGGGGCGGATGTTGTCGGAATGTCGACGGTTCCGGAAGTGATCGTCGCCGTACACTGCGGGCTGCGCGTCGTCGGCTTCTCGATCGTCACCGATATGTGCTTGCCGGACGCCCTCGAGGCGGCCAACCTGGACAAGATCATCGCGGTGGCGAACGGCGCCGAGCCGAAACTGCGGGCGCTCGTCCGCGGAGTGCTCGCCGACGAACCCCGCTCGTAACCGGTCGGGGATTCGCTCGAAGTTGCTCGATCGATGAACCAGGAACGCGAGTCGAGCCGATCGATTGGTGGGGCGTGGAGCGCGGAGCGTGGTGCATGGCGCATGGGGCGTGGAGCATCGATGGGCGGAGGGCGTATCCGGATGGAACGCGCGCGGTGGATCGATGAAGCGGCCGAGCGAGTGCGTGCGGCGGGAACTGGCGCGCCGCGGGTTTGCGTGATCCTGGGAACGGGGCTCGGCGGGTTTGCTCGCGAGTTGCTGGACGCGGTCGCGGTGCCCTACGCCGCGATTCCGCATTTTCCCCGCAGCACGGCGCTCAGCCATGCCGGCCGACTGGTTTGCGGCCGATTAGGTGCGGTCCCCGTGATTGCGATGGAAGGACGGGTGCATCTTTACGAGGGCTATGAGCCGGCGGAAATCTGCTTTCCACTGGAAGTTTGCGCGCGGCTCGGAGCCCGCACGCTCGTGGTGACGAACGCCAGCGGCGGCCTCAATCCACGGCTTGCCTCCGAGGAAGTGTTGGTCGTTTCGGGCCACATCGACTTGATGGGACGAAGGGCCAGGGAAGCGGCCATGGCCGCCGATACCAGCTTGGCGACGCGTTCGCCAACTGGTTGCTACGACCGGCAATTGATCGAACTGGCATTGTCGGTCGCTCGTCGTGAAGGTTTCCCGGCAAGCGAAGGCACGTACGTGGGAATGTCCGGCCCGAACTACGAAACGCGTGCCGAATATCGCTTCTTGCGGCGGATCGGGGGCGACGTCGTAGGCATGTCGACGATTCCCGAGGTGCGGACGGCGCGGCGGTTGGGATTGCGGTGCCTCGCGTTGTCTGTGGTGACGAACGTGGCCAGCACCGATGTGCAAGTGACGACGACTCCAGAGGATGTGGTTGCCGCCGCGAATCGGGCGTCGATGCGCATCGGCAGCATTCTTCGCGCCGCGATCGCGGATGGTTGACGCGGGAAACAGCGGGTAAGAGGACCAATCCGGCTCGCAGGGCCAATCGGGGCTGCGGGGCCAATTCTCCAAAAGTTTTTTCGGGTGGCGTTGACGGTACGTGGTTCGGACAATATCCAGCGATGGACCGATGCGGCGCGGATTGCGTAGCGAACTGCTTGTGGAAGGCGACTTGGCAATGAAGCGTATTCGACCAGCGACGTTTGGGCGGCAATTCAGTGAGGTGTGCGCACGCTCCCTCAGCGGCTTCCTCGCGTGGGCGTGCCTCGGGGCTGCCGCGGCCCAGGCTCATTTTCTCTGGGTGGTGCCGCAGAGCACTTCGCAAGGTGCTCGCGTTGCCGTTTACTTCGGGGAACAGGCGGCGCCGGACGACCCGGCGTTGCTCGACAAAGTCGCGACGGCGTCGTTGTGGGCGGCGGTCGAACGCGGGCAGCCGCGCGAACTGAAGCTTTCGAAGTCCGACAACGCGTTGGTCGCCCCGCTGGACCGGGATCAAGCGTTCGCGCCGGTGATCCTCCGCCATACGTACGGCGTGGCGACGAAGGGAGGCGACTCGTTCTTGCTTAACTACTATGCCAAGGGCTACTCGACGCCGCTCCCGGGGCTGTGGCGAGCGGTCAAGGACAGCGAGCGTTTGCCGCTGGAGATTGTGCCGCAGGCCGACCAGCGGTCGGTGCGTTTCCAGGTGCTTTGGAAGGGCGAACCGCTCGCACAAGCTTTGGTGACGGTTGAGGGGCCGGGCCTCGAAATGAAACGCGAGGGGACAACCGACGCGAGCGGCGTCTTTCGCTGCGAACTGGCCGCGGCCGGACTCTATTCGATTCGCGCCAAGCATGTCGAAGAGGCTGCGGGCAAGCACGGCGACCAAGCGTATACTTCCGTTCGGCATTACTCGACCTTGGCTCTTCCCTACCAGCCCATTCACATGACTCCGATTGCGAACTCCTTCCCGCCGCTCGCCAAAGGCACGACCAGCTTCGGCGGCGCGGTCTTGGGCGACACGCTTTACGTCTATGGCGGCAATTACGGTTCGGCTCATTCGTATTCCGAAGAGGACATGTCGGGCGAACTCTGGACGCTCGACTTGAAAGGCCCCGGCAAGTGGCAACCTGGCCCCAGCGGCCAGCGTTTGCAGGGACTGGCGATGGTCGAGCACCGAGGCCGGCTGATTCGGGTCGGAGGCTTTCGCGCGACAAACAAGGAAGGCGAAAAGGAAAATCTGCGTTCGCAACCCGAGGTGGCTCGACTGTCGGTGGATGGCAAATCGTGGGAGTTGCTGACGCCGCTTCCGGCTGGCCGCTCGTCGCTCGACGCCGCCGTGATCGGCGACACGCTCTACGTGGTTGGAGGGTGGAACTTGCAAGGCGGCAGCCGCGACGCCCTTTGGCACGATACGTTGCTCGCCGCGGACTTGACTGTCGAACCGCTCGCGTGGAAGCCGGTCGCCTCGCCACCATTCAAACGGCGTGCGTTGTCGGCGGCGGCTTGGCAAGGCAAGCTCTACTGCATCGGCGGCATGGAAGAACAAGGGGCGCCGACAACGGCGGTGGCGGTGTACGATCCGGCAGTTAACGCATGGACGGAAGGCCCCGCCTTGCTCGGTGGACCGATGGAAGGTTTTGGCACCGCCGCATTCGCCACCGAGAAGGGGCTATTCGTCACCACGATGTCCGGCTCGATCCAAAAGATGGCTGCGGACGGCAAAGCGTGGCAAGTAGTCGGTCAGTTGACCCATCCGCGATTCTTTCATCGGCTGCTGCCGTGGAGCGGTTCCAAGCTGGTCGTGGTGGGCGGTTCGAACATGACGACGGGCAAGATCGAAGATTTGGAATTGCTCGCGCCTTGAGCCGTGCCCTATCACGGCGGGCTCGGATGCCACGGATGACTCGGATCACTCCGATGACTCGGAGTAGTCGAATGACTCGGGTGAAGCACGGCTAACAGGTTGAGCGTATCGACGCTGGAGCGGTGGTTCGCTTCGGCGAGGCGACGGGGCTCAGGCCGAGCGGCGGGCGATGCCTGGTTTGTATGACAGACCATCCCGCCGCCACTCCGTGATTTCTACGTCCGCAAAGCCAGTTGATTGATCTACTCGGGCTTCGCGGGCTCAGCCGGTTTCGGTTCGCTCACGGGTGTGCTGGTGCGTGCGATGAGTGAGTTGAGCGCCTTGGCGGCCTCTTCGTCGGCGAACGGGTTGGCATCGGGAGCGGGCGGAGGTCCTACCATCGGACCGCCTGCACCCGGACCGCCCCCACCCGGACCACCTGCCCCCGGACCACCACGGCGGAACGGCAAGCTGATGGCGTCTTGCTGGGATTTTTGGTGTTCGTCCAGCGCGGCGAGCAGTTCTTCGTAGGCGGCCTTGGCTTCGTCGTCAGTCATTTTGTCTTTCGCTTTGACCGCAGCGAGGGTCTTTCCGATCGCTTCGGCCTGGGGTGGAGCGAGTCGGATGGCGATGTCGCCAGTGAGTAGTTCGAGTTTACGGACGAGCGTGGAGAGTTGGCGTTTGGGCGACGGCGCGCGACCGCCACCGGGACCGCCGCCACCGGGACCGCCACCCGCGCCGGGCGGGCCGCCGGGACCAGGCGGGCCGTCCGGACCGGGAGGGCCGGCGCCGGGGCCGGCTTCCGAGCCGCCGGGTGGGGTGGGCATCGGAATCGGCGAGGACATCTTCGATCCGCCTTGTTCGGCCAGGATCCGAATCTCCTGTGGCGACATCACTTCGTAGCCCTGCAACGAGAAATAGGCGTTGTAGAGCCCCGCGCCCAGCAGCATGCCGCCGAGTGTTGAAACGAGCCAGATCGGCAGGTCGGATTTCGAGCGTTGGGCGCGAGCCAACAGACTCAGCAGGAGCACGGTCGCCACCGCCGCGAGCAACACGAACGAGCCAAACACATCCAAGGTCCACATACGAGCCGCCTCCGAGTGGATTGAAGAGGAGATGAAGGCGGAAAGTAGAATACGCCGCCACGGGAAAATCGAGTGGGGAGGGCGTGGCAGAGCGGCCACAGCATCGGAAACCGCGGTTTATCCGGCGGCGCGCGGCACCGCGGGGCTTGAACGCGACAACTCTTCGGCAACTCGCGGCTTCGGGGAGCGGGGCTTCGGCAGGTCGGGGCTTCGGCAGCTCGCGGCTTCGGGGTCGCGACGCGTGATTCGCTCACGATCTTTCAATCGAAATCAAACAATTCGCCAAGCCAACTGCCGCGTTTCTTGCGGTATTTGGAACGGTCGTCATCGTAGTCATCGTCATCGCGATAGGGGCGACGATCGCGAGTCGCAGGTTCTGTTTCACGGTAACTGCCGCGAGAGCGACCGGCGGAAGATCCATCCACGGAGCGGTCGATGATTTTGTCCAGTTCCCCGCGATCCAACCACCACTTTGGTTTTCTCCTTGTCTTTTGTTAGGTCGGGGCCGTCGAAGGGCAACTGCCGTCGATCTTTATGGGTCACCAAGAAAAAAACGAACGACG
>CAIXSC010000150.1 GCA_903921945.1 uncultured Planctomycetaceae bacterium | reverse complement strand
GCATTGCCTCGGTTCAAGGCGTGATAAATCCCGCCCGCTTCGTCTGCACGTTTGGGTCTTCCCGTCTCGGTATCTTCTCCGAGCTCAACTCCCCAGAAAAGAGTCCTGACACCTTTTCTTCGCAATGCGCGGGCGGTGTGGCTTGTCCGCCACGCTGGCCTGCGGCACAATGCGCACGTAGTGTCGCGCAAGACGTTGCCCAGGTGGGTCGCCGGGATGGCCGTGCGGTCGATCTCGGGCAGCATTTCCACTCACGGGGAGTACCAGGCATGGGTCGTCCGGTTACGCTGTTCACCGGCCAGTGGGCCGATCTGAAGTTCGAGGAGATGGCACGCAAGACGAAGGAGTTCGGCTACGACGGCATCGAGCTCGCCTGCTGGGGCGATCACTTCGAAGTCGACAAGGCGCTGTCCGACGACAAGTATTGCGCCCGCAAACGCGAATTCCTCGACAGCCTCGATCTACAGTGCCATGCGATCAGCGCGCACTTGGTTGGCCAAGCGGTGCTCGACCGGATCGACGAGCGTCACAAGGCGATCCTGCCGCCTCACGTGTGGGGAGACGGAGATCCGGCCGGTGTGAACCATCGAGCCGCGGAGGAACTGAAGAACACGGCCCGCGCGGCTCAAAAGTTCGGCATCAGCGTTGTGAACGGGTTCACCGGCTCCAGCATCTGGCACCTGAATTACTCGTTCCCGCCGGTGCCGCCGAAGATGATCGACGACGGCTTCAAACTGTTGGCCGAGCGATTTCATCCGATCCTGGACGTGTTTGAAG
Source organism: uncultured Planctomycetaceae bacterium (assembly GCA_903921945.1). Lineage (GTDB taxonomy): Bacteria > Planctomycetota > Planctomycetia > Pirellulales > Pirellulaceae > CAIXSC01. Next base: position 1,799 of record CAIXSC010000150.1, on the reverse strand, counting down.
AGTGCGGCGTGAAGTTCGCGCTGGAAGTCCATCCCACCGAGATCGCGTTCGACCTGTACACGGCCGAGCGCGCGCTGAAGGCGCTCGACTACCGTGAATCGTTCGGGTTCAACTTCGACCCCAGCCATTTGCATTGGCAAGGCGTGGATTCGGTCGAGTTTATCCGGGCGTTTCCCGATCGCATCTATCACATGCACGTCAAGGACGCCATTGTGACGCTCAACGGCAAGAGCGGCATCTTGGCCAGCCACCTGAATTTCGGCGATCCGCGCCGAGGCTGGGATTTCCGCAGTCCGGGCCGGGGCGGCGTGAACTTCGAGGAAATCATCCGCGCCTTGAACCAAGTCGGCTACAAGGGCCCGCTGTCTGTCGAATGGGAAGACATGGGCATGGAACGCGAGTTCGGCGCCCGCGAAGCGGCTCGATTCGTCAAGCAGAAGGACTTTGTTCCCAGCGGCCGCGCTTTCGACGCCGCCTTCGAACGCTAGTGCCCCGAAGGACGCTACCGAACCGGCCGTGATCGCAAGTTCACGGCCGCCGGGACGGCCTAGCCGCCGGTTGATGCAAAGTTCGGGAGACGTCACGACCAATACGCGAACAAGGCCAGCCATTTTGGCTGGCCTCGTTCATTGGATTCGCTGGACGAAGCCGGATCGCCGATTCGCCGGCCTAGTCGTCGTTACGAGACGAGAATAACCCGAGCCGCACGAGGTAATACAGCAGCGTGAGAATGCTTTGCAGGGTGGCGGCGACGTAGGTCAAGGCGGCCGCGTTGAGCACTTTTCGCACGTAGTAAATCTCATCGCCGTCGACGATGCCCAGATCGATGAGCGCCGCCTTGGCCCGGGCGCTGGCATCGAACTCGACAGGCAAGTTCACGATCTGGAAGAACGCGACGCTCGCGATCAGTGCCACACCGGCCCACGCGAGGAACTTGATTCCTAGACCGATCCCAATCATCAGGGCGAACATGCCGAACCCGCTGCCAAAGTTGGCGATCGGAACGGCCGCGTTGCGGATGACCAGTGGAGCGTAACGGAAGGCGTCTTGCAGGGCATGGCCCGCCTCGTGAGCCGCGATCCCCACCGCGGAAGCCGTTTGCCCATGGTACACCTCCGGGCTCAACCGCAGCACCTTCGCGCTGGGATCGTAGTGGTCGCTCAGGTGCCCGGGCACTTGCTCGATTCCAACGTCATACAACCCGTTGGCGTCCAGCATTCGGCGAGCCGCCGCGTAGCCGGACATGCGGGCCCCCACCGAATTGCCGATCGAGTAGTTCCGCGAGACCATGATTTGAGCCACGACCGCCAGCAGCATTGCCGGGGCCACGAACACGAAATACAGCGGATCGAAGTAAAACATTTTTTCTCATCCTTCTCTCGCCTGGGGCGTTCGACCGAGCCGTTGAATTCTACGCGATCGCAACCGGCGGCAAGTCCCGATAACCGGGTTTCTAGGGGAATTACGCATTCCGCCGGGCTGTGGTTCGCCAGATTGGCAAGTCGTAGCGTTCGAGGCTGAACGAATTAAGCTGAAGCGGTCGATGAAACCGGCAATCTTAGCCTTCTCCCCCCGGAATTCCGCCATGCGCGTCCCGTCCGATCGTCCTGATTCCCCCCCTGCATTGGCTCGACGTCAATTTTTAGCGGGCTCGCTCGGTGTCCCGCTGTTAGCGGTCCCGGCACTGGTCACGTGGCTCGCCTCGAGCGGGTGCGGTCCGGAAGAAACGAAAACGGGCTCCGGCGATCCCGGCGCCACCGCGACCACCGCTTCCCAGGAATCGATTCCCAGCGACGACG
>CAIXSC010000149.1 GCA_903921945.1 uncultured Planctomycetaceae bacterium | reverse complement strand
GAATACTCGGTGGATTTTCGAATTTGGCGGTGTCTTTTTCGCGCGGTTCGGGGTACTCATCGGATAGGATGCTGTGTGGCTTGTGTTAAGAATGGTCCTCGAACGACTGGTTCTTTTCGGGGGTTCGAGTGACAAACTCGCGGGGTGGACTGGGCCTGGATTCCTGGGTCCTGAATTCCCGGGGCAAGAATTTCCGGCCTGGATTACTGGCTTGTTTTCCTGGCCTGTTTTCCTGGCCCTGAATTCCTCAGCCTGTTTCGCTGGGCCCTGCATGGCTGGGGCGTCGTTGCGGGTGGCCGGTGGGCTAGAGGCGGATTAACCTGCATAACCCTACCAAATAGCCGATTTCTGGCCGGACAATGTGGGCGATGCGCTTGACTTTCGAGCTCTTGAAAACGGATGCTATAGGCACATGGAATCCCGGAATCGAGAAAAGAAGTCGATGTCGCTCATCACGCTTCAAGTTCTTGACGGCGCTGATCGCGGGCGTCTGTTCACTCATCTGCGTCCCCCCGTGACCATCGGTCGCGAGGAGGGGAACGACGTGCAATTGAATGATGAGCGAGTGAGCCGGTTCCACATCAAAATTCAGGAAGACAACGAACGGCTCGTGCTGACGGACTTGCAGAGCACAAACGGGACCAAGGTCAACGGCGAAGACATCAAGTTGCGGATCCTGCGATACGGCGACATCATCACGATCGGCCGATCGCTGCTCCGGTTCGGCTCGCGGGACGAGATCGCGTTGCGGTTCGCGAGGTTGCGGGGCGAACAACCGGCGTCGCGGTCGAGCGAAGGGGCGGTCGGATCGCGCGAGCCGCTCGGGCAACTCGATCTCAATCCGAACGATGACGACTTGCAGGCCAAGCTGTTTCGGCTCGAACCGCCCGATCTACCCTCGCGGCTTTCGCCTGGACAAGCGGCCCAGTTGGCCGAAGTGCTCGACTATTTCCACTTGCGGGTCCGCGAATTGATTCGCGCGGCCGACCCGGATCCGAAGGCGACGCGAGTCGTCTTGGCGGCCGAACACTGGCAGCAACTGGTCGACATCCAGTCGCGTCTGGCCGAGTATTTGCGAACGGTGTCGGACCCGGACATCGAGCGTTGAGCTAGCCGCCGAAACTCCAGACGACCTTGTCGCCCGGCGACAGCGGATAGACACCCGCGCTGCGATCCGCTCGTTTGTCATTCACTCGATAGGTCCAGTTGCGGCCGCGTCCTTCATTCGGCAAGTCGTCGATCTGAGTGACGAACGCCGTTTCTCCTTTGCCGCGATGCTCGAAACGCACTCCGCGAGGATGACGCGCTGCGACTTGCAGAAGTTCCAGCACCGTGATCCCAGGGCGATGGGCAAGTCGCGGGAACCGCTTTTCCACGCCATCGCCGTAGTCGATCACCAATTCCACGACAGCGGCCGCTGCGGGCGTTGCGGACGTTGTGAGCGTGCCAGCCTTGGCCGGTTCGTCCGCGATCGCGTCCGTCGCCAAGACTAGCATCGCGGCCGTCATGAACACCGCCAAGACGGCCGCCGCTGAGCGGCGTACGGTGGCTGTGGCCACGGCCAACGCCGCGAACGTGCTCCGGAACCGGTTCGAGTGCAAGCAAGCTGCCACGGAATTTGAAGGCCGCGCTTTCGACCGGCCCGTTAGCGTTGTGGACCCAAACATCGTTGAAGCTCCCGGGAAGAAATCGGCGTGTTACGGAGCCCATCGCGGTCGCGACTCAATTTGGCCATCGACGGGGCTGCTGGCGGTGGCGTAGAGCCGTTTGGGGATGCGGCCGGCTAGGTAGGCGAGTCGGCCGGCGTCGCAGGCCAGACGCATGGCGCGGGACATGGCGAGCGGATCGCGAGCATGGGCGATAGCCGTATTGAGCAACACGGCGTCGACCCCCAGTTCCATGGCGAAGGCGACATCGCTGGCGGTGCCGACCCCGGCGTCGATGATGACGGGGTAGAGCGGATCGCCATCTTTCAGGTATTCGAGGATGATCCGGATATTGTTGGGGTTGAGGACGCCTTGGCCCGAGCCGATAGGACTGCCGGCTGGCATGACGGCGGCGGCTCCGGCCGCTTTCAAGCGTCTGGCGATGACCGGATCGTCGCTGGTGTAGCAGAGCACTTGGAAGCCGTCGGCGACCAGTTTTTCGGTGGCCTCGAGGGTGGCGACCGGATCGGGCAGCAGCGACTTGCTATCGCCGAGCACCTCGAGTTTCACCCAATCGGCGCCAGGGTTGTCGAGATCGCGGAGGATTTCGCGGCCCAGCCTGGCGCAGCGCACGGCATCGACCACGGTGTAGCAACCGGCCGTGTTCGGCAGCAGCGTATAGCGGGCCAAGTCGAGAAAGTCGAGCAGGTTTTTGCCGGCCCCATCGTAGAGCCGTTCGCGCCGGACCGCGACGGTCACGCAATCGGCTCCGGAGAGATCGAGCGAATCGCGCATGCGTTCGAGCGATTCGTAGCGGCCGGTGCCGACAATCAAACGGCTGCGGAGCGAGTGGCTGCCGATCCGCAGCGGAGCTTCCTGGTCAACCGTGGCCATGGGGAATTCCAACTAACGGGTGCTCGAGGATGGAGGCTAGCCGCCGCCTACGAGCGTGACGACTTCGATCTGGTCGCCCTCGTGGAGCCGCGTGGAGGCATGGCGGTCGCGGGGCACGACTTCGCCATTGCGTTCGACGGCGACATAGCGGGCGTTGGGGACGGCCTGGCGGACAAGGTCGGCGACGGTGGCGCCGTCGACCAATTCGCGAGGCTCGCCATTGAACAGAATTCGCATCACGACCGCGGATTGAGGGGTGAACAGCGGACTATTCGTTGCGAAGGGCCAGTTCACGCGCTTTGCCGGCCCCGATCTTCAGGAGCGTGCCGCCCTGGGGAGCGCCGGTGGCGGCCAGTTGCCGGCTCCACGGCAAGCTGTACGCGACCCAATTGCCGGTGGTGGCATCCGCGACGTACAGGATGCAGTCCGCGGGACGCGGATCGCCACCCGAAGTGCGGAAAGTGGCCAAGCCTGTGACCATCAGGAACTGCGGTTTCTTTTCCGCGCCGGCCTCGACATTCAGGTCGGCCATGACGTTGTACTTGTAGGCTCCGCCGACGCGGCCGGTGCGGGCATTGGGCACCATGCACTGAAGGTCGCCGGTCAGGTAGTCGAGGAAGAACACGCCTTCCATGCCATCGGCGATCGCGCCGGTACACATGGAAAACGTATCACCCGAGTTGGTCGCCATCGCGTGCAACTTCATCTCCGCGAACGGATGGGGCGCGCCAGCGTCGAGCGAGTTGAACGAGCGGGCACTCAAGGCGCCGACCAGCATGCCGACGCCGACGAGCAGCCCCAAGGCCAATCCACTCGCGAACGTCCACTTCGAACGGTGCAGAAGAGATCGGGTCATCGACCAGTTCCTTGCCTGGAAAAGAGAGGGTTGGGAAGTGCGGCTCATGGTAATTGTTTCCCGAATTGCGGGCTACGGGATCGCGCATTACGATGGCCGGAAAGGAGTGCGCGATGATCCATTACTCATGCGATCGCTGCAAACGACGGCTCGACGGCCAGCACGAAGTCCGCTTTTCCGTGCGGATTGATGCCCAAGCGGCTCTGGAACCGCACAACCTGCATGAGGCGGCCGAAGATCGGGATTATCTGGATGAGCTGCAGGAGTTGATCGAAGAGGCGGCCGAAGCGGCCGGTGGCGACGCGGCGCTCGGCTTGCCGATCCAGCGGCAGTTTGATCTCTGCCGCGACTGCTACGTCAAGTTCCTCCGCAATCCGCTGGGTGAACCGGCGGCTCCTGTTGGGTTCAGTTCCAACTAGCGGGCAGGCGGGATGGGGGCTCATGGGACGCATAGGTCCTATGGGTCGCAGGGGTCCTATGGGGTCACGATAGGTCCTATGGGTCGCATGGGTCCTATGGGTCGCATGGGTCCTATGGGTCGCATAGGTCCTATGGGTCGCATAGGTCCTATGGGTCGCATGGGTCCTATGGGGTCGCGATAGGTCCTATGGGTCGCATGGGTCCTATGGGGTCGCATGGGTCCTATGGGTCGCGATAGGTCGCATGGGTCCTATAGGTCCTATTTGGCTTGGTTTTCAACTTGCATCGGCGCGTCATCGACGCGGGTTGCGAAGGAAGTAGAACCGGCCGTCTTCGGCGCCGCCCAGAAAGTCGGGGATGCCGTCGCCATCGAAGTCGACGGTCGCGGGGCTGACGTCATGACCTTCGATGTTTTGGGTCGCGAGCGCCCCGATGCGTTCGAAGCGCCAGCGGCCGTCTTTTCGCCCAAGTCCGCGATAGAGGTCGGCGTTGGCGGAATTCACGAGCAGGTCCCACTGGCCGTCGCCATCCCAATCGGTGACGGCCAGCTTGCGTCGGCCGCTGGCCCCGGCGGTGCGGGGATTCAGCCGCAGCAGGTTTCCGTCGGCGTCGACGAAGTCGCGGCGCGGCGGCCCCAGCACCAACCGATCCGCTCGACGTTCGCGCGCGTGCCAACTCAGGAAGCCTTCGCTGTCGAGCATCATGAGGTCGACGCATCGATCGCCGTCGCAGTCGAACGCGACCGGAGTGGTGCGCCACTGCGTCACCAGTTCCCCAGGGTTGGGTTCCCACCATGTCCAGGCGGGCTTGCGGGGAATGGTGGTTGCAGCGGTAGGCTCGAAGAGGATCGGCTGGGGCTCGGCGAGCACCGGTTCGCGGCGCGTTCCGACATTCCGCAGCCACTGCACACGACCCCAGATGGAATTGAACACAATATCGGGCAAATGGTCGGCATCCCAATCCGCGATGGTGAACGTGGTGTAGCCCCACTTCGCTTCGGCGGGTCCTTGAATGCTCCCCTGCGCACCGGCTTGCACGCGCAGCGGTCGATCGCTGCCGTGGGTGCCGAGTCGCCGCGGGGCGGCCCATCGCGGCTGAGCGACCTTCGGACCGCTGAGGTTTTCGAACCATTCGAAATAGCCCGCGGTGTTGCCCGCGACGATGTCGGTGTCGCCATCGCCATCCCAATCGTGTCCGAACGGAGTGGCCAGCGCGCCGCATTTGAGCGTGTCGGCTTCTTGTTGGAAGTAACGTGGCGGCAAGAATCGTGGCGGGGACGAACGAGTCGCGAGTCCCTCGGCTTCCACCAGCGCCACTCGGCCATCCTCGTCGCCCACCACCAAGTCCAGATCGCCGTCGCGATCCCAGTCGAATGCGACCGGCACGATCATCTGCAAGTCCATCGCGAGCGGTTGGCCGTTCGCCAACCGCAGTCGCTGGCCGGCCGCATACCGCGGGTCGCGGCGCGTTCCCGCGTTTTCGAAATAGGTGAAGCCGTCCAGAAACTCGCCGCACAGCAGATCCAAGTCGCCGTCGCCATCGAAGTCCGCGAAGTTGGGCGAGGGACAACCGAAGACATCGATCGGCCGGCCGTCGGCCAGTACTTGGACAGGCGGCGAATAACGAGGGCTTTCGAGCGAGCCGGTATTGCGGGCCCAGTAAACAAACCCATGCAACGGACCGGCGGTCCACCGTCCCGACGCGTCCCAGGCATCGTCCCAACCGTACTCGCTCCAGTCTTCGATCCCGAACACCAGGTCGACGACTCCGTCGCCGTCGTAATCGGCCAATCGCCATTGGCGATGGCGGATCTTCGGCCCTTTGGTTTGGCGCCCCACGAGTCGATGGAAATCAAGCGGGCTGGGAATCGCGGTTTTCGTGGCCGTTCCTCGGGCGAAGAAATCAGGATATTCGAACCCAGGTGACAACACGCGGACAGCGTTATCGACGTAGCTGGGCATGACGTAGTGGACCGTGCCGCTCAGTCGCCGCGCTGGCTTGAACACGGGATACTTCGCTTGGCGCGTGTCACCGGTGGCGTTCTCGAACAACCACACGCCGTTCGACGGCTTATCGGGACACGAGACGACCAAGTCGTAATCGCCATCGCCGTCGGCATCGCCGGGAACGGGCCATGCCCAGAGTCCGACTCCCAGGTCCACCGCCAGCCCGGGGTGGTTATACGGCAAACGTTGCAGCGAGCGGCCGGCATCGGCGGTCGCGGCCGCAGGCACGCCGGCCTGAGCCGCCGCCGTCGTCCCTTGAGCGTTGACAACCGATGGCGTAGCCGCGGTCAGCAGCAGTAGTGGGAGTAGAAGGGCACGAGCCGAGCGTGTCATGAGGGAGGTACCTGGCGGCAGGGAAGCGGGAAACGACGCGGCCCGCGACAGAATCGAGATTCCGCCGCGGGCCGCTGCTCGGGAAGGACGCATGCCGCGCGACTACACGCGGGCCGCGCGACTACACGCGGGGAATCTCGAATCCTTCGCGCGGTTTGCGGGCGAAGAACGCCGCGGCCTGATCGTCGCCGACGATCTTTTCAGCCTTCGGATCCCACTTGATGACGCGATTGAGCCGCGCCGCGATCGCCGCCAGGTGGCAGGTGCCCATCGCCTGAACGTGCGTGAACACGTCGGACACGGGCTGGCCGCCTTCCTTGATGCAGCGGAAGAAGTTCTGCTTGTGGCCTTCGAACGGCTTGCCTTTGTACAGCCGCACGAGGTCGTCTGGCGTGAACTGGTCCTTGTCCCATTGTTCGTCGATCGGCGTGCCGGTGATCTTGCCCCGGTTGACGAACAGCCGGCCCTTCGAACCTTCGAACAGGATACCGTTGTCGCCACGGCTGGTGACGATCATTTCCACGCCCGACGGGAAGAGGCACTTCACGGCATAGTCGTGCGCCGAGTTATAGGCGTTGTCGACCGTGGCGTAGCCGTCCTTGTACGCGACCGGATGCTTGGCGTCGGTGCCGTCGATGGTCGTCGGACCTTCGCCATCCTTGTCGGCGTTGATCGCCCACGTGGCGATGTCGACATGGTGGGCTCCCCAGTCGGTGAACTTTCCGCCCGAGTACTCGTACCACCAGCGGAACTGGTAGTGGCAGCGTTCCTTGATGTAGTCGACCTTCGGGGCTTGGCCGAGCCACATATCCCAGTTCAAGTTGGCGGGGGGATCGGTTTTCTTGAATCCGCCGCCGACATCGCCGCCGTTGATCCCGACGGTGATCTTCTTGATTTCGCCCAGCAGGCCCTTCTGCACCATGTTGACCGCGCGGAGAAAGCGGTCGCGGTCGCTGCGTTGCTGCGTGCCGATGAAGAAGATGCGATCCGGATACTTCTTGCAGGCGTTGCGGACCAGTTGGTTTTCTTCGAGCGTCAGCGTCAGCGGCTTTTGGCAGAAGACGTGTTTGCCGGCCTGGAGCGCTTCGATCGCGATTTTCACGTGCCAGTGATCCGGCGTCACAACGCTGACGACGTCGATATCTTTCCGTTCGAGCAGCTTGCGGTAGTCGCCGTAGGCGTCGGCTTTGCCCTTGCCGATCCGCGGATCCTGCCGGGCCCGCTCGGCGTGATTCGCGTCGACATCGCAAACCGCGACGATATCGCCGAAGCCGGCGTGTTGGTGGGCGTCGCCGGTACCCATGCTGCCCGTGCCGATGCAGCCAATCACAGGACGATCGTTCTTCGCCTGATTGGCGAAGGCGGCCTGCGTCGATGCGAAGTAGGGAACCATCGAACCGGCCGCGGCCAAGGCGGTCGACGTCGCGAGGAAATCGCGACGATTTGGGGTGGAACGCTGCATAAACCGTGTACCTTTCTGAGAACTGGTGGCTGAACCAAGCGATTCGCTCGTCGGACATTCACGCGACCCGCGTCGACCGTTCCGCTTTTCATGCCAAGCGCGACGCCAGACGCGCGACCCGCCACCGAGCGCGAATCGCCCCAAGCCGGCGCGGATAGCCAACGCCGGTTTTCGCAACGCAAGCCGCCCCGAACGTCGCGAATAACGCCCACAGTGTGCGTGCATCGCCGTCCGGTTGCAAGCGGGTCGAGCCCCGCGAACCGCTGAATTGACTTGAACTTGGGCGACATGTATAAGCGACGGGGAATCTGTTTCCCCAGAGCGTCCGTCTGCCCAGGAGCGTCCGATGGCTCGAGAACCGCGTAACCGCGAACGTGCTTTTCCGCCGGCCGCGGGTCATCCGGCTGCGCTTCATCCGGCCGCGGGTCATCCGGCCGCACATCATCCGGCTGCACATCATCCGGTCGGGCATCAACCGGTCGCGCGTCATCCGGCGGCGCGTCCTCGAACTGCCGGCCTGCGGTTGGGGCGCCGCGAGGCGCTGCAAGTCGGCGTGGGCCTGTGCGGACTCAGTTTGCCGTCGGTGTTGGCCGCCGAAAGCGTGTCCGCGGACAGGGCGGCTCCGCGGGGCCGCTCGTGCATTTTTCTGTTTTTGGCGGGCGGGGCGAGCCATTACGAGACGTTCGATCCCAAGCCGGACGCGCCGGTCGAAGTGCGGGGACTCTGGGATCCGATCGCGACGAATGTTCCCGGCACGTTCATCTGCGAGAAGATGCCGCTCATGGCGCGTCGCATGGACAAGGTGGCCGTCATTCGATCGTGGCAGGGAAAGGACGGTTCGCACGACACCGGTTCGCAACATGTGACCAGCGGCTTTCCCGCGCCGCGGGGCGGGCAGTTTTTTCCGAACTTCGGCAGCCTGATCGCCGCCATCCAAGGCGGGCGCGAACCGGGTGTGCCGCCGCACATCGGCTTGCCGTTGGCGGCCCGCTATACCAACTCGCCCGGTTACTTGGGACCGGCCTACGACGCCTACAACATCAAGGGCGACCCGGCCGCTCGGGATGCGCAAACGAGTGGCAAGAGGGCGCTCGAGCCGATCCGCTTCGAAGATCGGCAGTCGATGCTGCGCCAGTTGGAGAACCTCGGCCGACTCGCGGAACTGGATGGCCGTTCGCTGGAAGCGCACGACAAATTCGCCGCCGAAGCGATCGCCTTGCTGACCAGTGGCCGGATGGAGCGGGCGATGAACCTGGACGAAGAGCCGCTGGCGTTGCGGGAACGCTATGGCCTGAACATTTACGGTCAACGCGTGTTGCTGGCCCGCCGCATGATTGAAGCCGGCGCGCGGTTCGTCACGATCAACCACGCGGTGCAGGGCGGGTTGTTTGGCAACGGCGCGACGGACGGCACTTGGGACAACCATCATTTGCTGTTCGACTCGATGATGTCGTTCGCCCATGAGCCGGCCAATACGCCGAAGGGTTATCCGTGGCACAAGTACGAAGGGCCGGGCAATCTGCCGCAACTTGATATGTCGCTCTCCACGCTGCTCGACGATCTCGAGGAACGCGGGCTGCTGGAGTCAACGCTGGTGGTGGTGATGGGTGAATTCGGACGCACTCCGCGGATCAACAAGGACGCCGGGCGCGATCACTATCCGAATGCCGGCTCGTTGCTGATGGCGGGGGCTGGCGTGCGCCGCGGGGTGGTGATCGGCGCGACCGACCGGATCGGCTCGGCGCCCGCCACGCGGCCGTGGACTCCCGAGGATGTCGCGGCATCGATTTACCATGGTCTGGGAATCGATTCGCATCGCACGTATTTCCCGCGCTTGCCCCGTCCCACGCCGATCGCGTCGGGCCAGGTGATTGAAGGTCTCTTCGCCTAGCGTGCCATCGATTCACGGTCTCGGTTCGCCGCGGGGACCCGCGGACCGTTGAGCACGCCGCTGGCCCGTTCGTGATTCTTCGAAAAGGCTTCCGCCATGCGAATTGTGGATGTGTCGGTGACGATCGTGGAGGTACCGCAAACGTCGCCGTTGGCCCCGTATCGTTCGCACTTGCGGAGCAGTTCGACCACGCAAAGCGGCATCGTTGGCATCACCGTCGAGGACGGCCTGACGGGGTGGGGCGAATACAACGTGAACTTCCTGCCGAATTTGAGCAGCGCCCGCGCCGAGGCGACGGCCCGCGACTTTTTACTCGGCCGCGACGCACTCAATCTGGCCTCGTTTCATCGCGACTGCCGGGTGGAAACGCGGTTGAAATCGGGGATGGAACTCGCCCTGTGGGATTTACGCGGCAAGGCGTTCGGCCGCTCGGTTGCCGAGCTGCTGGGCGGTGTCATTCGTCCGCGAGTGGCGTTGGCGGCCTGCATGGGCATTCAATCGTACGAGCGTGCCGGCGAGATGGCCCGCTGGTATGTCGAGCAGGGGTTTACCACGCTGAAGACCAAAGCGGGCGCCGACATGCGGGAGGATCTGGAAATGGTCCGCGGTGTGCGCGACGCCGTGGGCGGCAAGCTGCGTTTGCGAATCGATCCGAACCGCGCGTACTCGCCCAGCCAAGCGGCCGAACTGTGCCGCGAGCTGGAACAGTACGACTTGGAATATCTCGAGCAGCCGATCCCCGCCGAACCGCTCGCGGACGCCACATGGCTCCGCGGTCAGACGCGTGTGCCGATCGCATTGAATGAAAGCGTCGTCGATCCGGCCAGCGTGCTGGCGATTCTGCGGGCCGATGCGGCCTCGCATATCCTTCCCGACACGCATATCGCGGGCGGCATCGGGCCGTGCGTGGAGATTGGCCACCTGTGCGCGGCGGCCGGGTTGCCGTGCATCATGCACTGCGGCCACGACCTTGGTCCCAAGACGGCCGCGATGCTGCATATCGCGGCCGCTTGTCCAGCGTACTCGCTGCCCAACGATTCCACCTACTACGGGTTGGCGGACGATGTGCTGACCGAGCCGTTTCGGATCGAACAGGGAACGATCGCCGTGCCGATGAAGCCGGGGCTCGGCATTGAAGTCGATCGCGAGAAGCTCCTCCAATACCGCTTCGATCGCTGATACGCGTCGACGCTCATCGACGACCCAACTCGAAAGTTCGTCTATGGCCACCGCGCCGATTGAGTCATCGGAGCAGCACGCGGGCCGGAGCACTCGAGTGCGGTGGCGCGTGTTTGGGCTCGCGTTCGCGACTTCGGGGATTTTGTACTGGCATCGGTATGTGTTCGGCTTTGTGAAGCCGACGCTGGCCGAGGAATGGAAACTGACCAACACCGAGTTGGGGCGGTTGGACAGCGCGTTTTCGCTGAGTTACACGATGTTTCAGTTTCCATTCGGGGTCGCGGCGGATCTCGCGGGCGTCCATTGCGTGCTTAGCGGGCTGACGGTGCTGTGGTGTTTGGGGCTGTCACTGCTGGGGTTGGCTCCGTCGAGCGGCTGGATCTGGATGGCTCAGGCGACCGTGGGCGCGGGGCAGTCGGCGGTCTACGCGTGCCTGTCGCGGGTCGCTCGCGTCTGGTATCCGCCGTCGATCCGCACGACGCTGCAAGGTTTGGTCGGCGTGCTCGCCGGCCGGCTGGGAGCGCTCAGTGCGTCGCTTGTGTTCAGTTCGCTGTTGCTCGGCTTGCTCGGGTTGTCATGGCGTGCTTCGGTGGGCATTCTGGCGGCCGTCGGCTTCGTGCATGCCGCGATCTTCGCCGCTGTGTTCCGGGATTCGCCTCGTCGCCACCCCGGTGTGAACGCGGCGGAGTTGGCGTTGATTGAGGGTGTCGAACACGGTTCGAGCATCGACGAGCGCGCGGTGGCGAAGGAGGCCGCGGTTTCGAAGTTGGCGGTCGCGCGATCCTGGTGGCGACGACTCTCGGGACGATCGCTCGCCAATGTCTTCACGCTGGGCGTGCAAACGATTTTGAGCACCTTTGCCGACAACATTTACGCCAGTTGGTTGCCGCTGTTCTTGCGTCAAACGCATGGAATGGAATTCAAGGAAATGGGGGTGTATTCGGCGTTGCCCTTGTTGGGCGGAGCGATGGCGGGGATCGTGGGTGGCCAGTTGAACGACCGGCTTATCGCGCGGACCGGCAATCGCCGCCGCACACGGTCCGGGGTCGCGGTGGTCGGCAAGTCGCTCGCGGCCGTCATTCTCGGGGTCGCGTTGTGTTTCTACGACCAACCGTACGTATTCTGCGGCCTGCTGTTTTTCGTCAAGTTTTTCGGTGACTGGAGCCTCACATCCACGCTCGGGCTGATCACGGACATTGGCGGCCGGTCGACGGCCAGCCTGTTCGCGTTCAACAACACGGTGGCGGGAATTGGGCTGATCGCCGCCCCGCTTGTCTTTGGCTATTTGGCGGACACCTGGGGATGGCGTCCCGTGTTTCTCGCGGTCGCCGTCGCCTACGGGTTGTGCGCGGCGAGCTGGTTCGCGCTCGACTGCACGATCGCGTTGGTGAAGGACGAACAGCCTCCGCCGTAGGCCCGGTCCGTAGTGCGTTGGCCGGGTTGCGCTGGTCGCGCTGCGGGCTCGCAAGCCGGCTTGTCGCGGAGGCGGCCGAGATGGACCGCGCGATCTCGCGTCGGGTTTGGCGATGATCGAAACGCGAGCCCACCGCCGATCGGGCAAGTGGGCGGACTCTTGGGTCAGTCGCCCCGCAAGCGTCGAGTCGCGACAATCCCCAACGCGTTTGGTGGCGCGAGGCCCTGCTCAATCCGCCGTTCCACGCCTCAACAACGCGGTCAATCGCGGCGATGGGCACTCGCGGTGACGGGCACTCGCGGTGACGGGCACTCATGGCGGCGGGCAACTGCGACGGCGGGCAGCCGTTGTTGTGTGGTCCATCCGGGATTCGTTGGGGTCCCGCCGAAGATTCGTGCCTCGCCGAACTTCCGAGCCACGGCGCAAGGCGGCGCGGCGACAGCCGCACCCTGCGACTCCTGCGATGGCGACCCACTGGAAACCCAGCCGGACCTGTTTTGATGGGCTGGGTTTCCGGCCGCCACGGGGTGATCGTAATCGTTATATTTCGCCGCAGGGTGCATTCTCGACTGAGCTTCAGGAGGGCGGGGCAATGACGAATGGGCAGACGGCAAACGGGCAGATGGTGAATCGGCAGACGGCAAACGGGCAGACGGCAAACGGGCAGACGGTGAATGGGCAGACGGTGAATGGGCATGCCGTGGACGGGGCCGGGCGCGTGGATGGGGTCGGGCGCGTGGATGGGGTCGGGCGCGTGGATGAGGCCGGGCGCGTGAACGGGGCCGGGCGCGTGTTGCGGGCGGTGGCAGCTTGGCTGGTCGGAGTGGCGTGGTTTATGGGCGTTGGTAGCGGCGGCGGTCAGCGAGCGGTGGTGTCAGCTGAGCCATCTCGGCCGAATGTGCTGCTCATCGTCTCCGACGATCTGACAAATAATGCGCTCGGCTGCTATGGGAGTGCTCAAGGACGTTCGCCCAATCTGGATCGATTGTCCCGCAAGGGGGTGCGGTTCGACCGAGCCTATTGCCAGTTCCCGCTGTGCAATCCCAGCCGCGCGTCGTTTTTGACCGGGCTGCGTCCCGATACCCTTCGCGTTTACGAGAACGCGACGCAGTTCCGAAAGAATGCGCCGGACGTGCAGAGTTTGGGACAAACCTTTCAGAAGGCGGGCTACTTCGTCGCGCGGGTCGGGAAGCTATACCATTACGGCGTTCCGGCGCAGATCGGCACCGAAGGACTCGACGATCCCCCTTCGTGGCAGAAAACCGTCAATCCGCGTGGCCGCGATAAGGACGACGAGGAACGCGATCTCATCTACTCGCTCAATCCGTCCGCGAAAGGCTCGGCGCGCTACGGCGGGACGCTCAGTTGGCTTTCGGCGGAAGGAGGGGACGCCGAGCAAACCGATGGTCTGTCGGCGGGCGAAACCATCCGGTTGCTCGAAGCATCGGCGGGCAAGCCTTTCTTCCTGGCTTGCGGCTTTTTCCGGCCCCACACGCCGTACGTGGCGCCGAAGAAATACTTCGAGATGTTTCCGGCCGGCGAGATGCGCTTGCCGTCGGTTCCGGAAGGCCATTGGCAGCAGCATCCGGCGGCCGCATTCCTCAGCCACAAAAAGGAACAGGAACGGCTCACCGACGACTTGCGACGCCAAGCGTTGCAGGCTTACCACGCTTCGACGACTTTTATGGACGCCCAGGTCGGACTACTGCTCGATGCGCTCGACCGACTGCAACTTGCCGACCGCACGATCGTCGTCTTCATCAGCGACCATGGCTATCACTTGGGTGAACACGGTTTGTGGCAGAAGATGAGCCTGTTTGAGAACTCGGCGCGAGTGCCGCTGATCATTTACGATCCGCGGGCAGCGGGGAACGGCAAGGTGTGCGGAAGGACGGTCGAGCTGGTGGATTTGCACGCGACGCTCGCCGACCTCGCCGGATTGCCAGCGCCCACCACGGACGGCGTCAGCCTGAAACGGTTGCTGATCGACCCAGCGGCTCCGTGGGACCGGCCGGCGCGGACCCAGGTGAGTCGCAACACGCCAACGGCAACCGGCGAGCAACTGGCCAAGCGCGATTGGTACATGGGGTATTCCATTCGCACGGAACGCTACCGCTACACGGAATGGGATGGGGGTAAACGCGGCGTTCAGCTTTACGACTATTCCACCGACCCGCACGAATCGCGGAACCTCGCGGAAGATCCG
>CAIXSC010000148.1 GCA_903921945.1 uncultured Planctomycetaceae bacterium | reverse complement strand
GACTTGGGCGTCCGCGACTTGGGCGTCCACGACTTGGGCGGCAGAGACTTGGGCGGCAGAGACTTGGGCGACCGCGACTTGGGCGGCAGGGGCATCCGCACCCGAGTGGCCTTCTGTCAGTTCCAACAGCCGATCCAGCTTCGCTCCTGCGCTGAAAACCACGAGTGCGTTGGCCAATTCGCCAGCGGTCGCGAACCGTTCCGCGGGCTGTTTGGCCATCGCGCGAGCGACAACGGCGGCCAACTCGACCGGGATCTCGGGACGCAGCGAGTTGAGCGGTCGAGCCATGTCCAATTGATGCGCGATCAGGATCGTGGTGGGCGAACCTCCGCCAACCCGCGAGAACGGCGCGAAACCGGCCAACAATCGGTACAGCGTGCATCCCAAGGAATAGATGTCGGCGCGGCCATCGACAGCGCGGGAATCGCGGGCTTGCTCGGGCGCCAAATAGTCGTAGGTGCCGAGTATCTGCCGCGATTGGGTCAGTTCGGAAAGCGCCGTTTCGCCCGCGTCGTGGACTAGGCCAAGGTCGAGCACTTTGACGGTCGCCGGCGTGCCCGACAACATGAGATTCGAGGGCTTCAGATCGCGATGCACGAAGCCCTGTTGGTTCAGGAAGTCGACCCCAAGCGCTGCCTGGCGAATCAACTCGCAGGCGTCGGCGACCACCAACGGTCCCTGTTCAGCGGCGACGCGCGCCAAGTCGCTTCCCGCAAGGAATTCCATCGCCAAGTACGCCCGCCCCGCCTCCTCGCCGGCAGCGAGCACCTCGACCAAATGCGGATGGCGCAGCCCGAGCGCCAATTGTCCTTCGCGGCGGAAACGCCGCTGAGCCTCAACGCTGTCCTGGCGATGCGGCGCGATGATTTTGATCGCCACCACGCGTCCGGTCGATCGCTGGCAAGCCCGATACACGGCACCCATGCCGCCGATGTCCACATGTTCGAAGATCTCGAAATCGCCTAGTTGCTTCGGCAGGTCCACCAGCCGGGCGAATCCCCCAGCGTCCGCGTCCGCGATACGCTCGACGACCTCTTGGCTTCGCGCTGTTGATACGGAACGCGCCTGGATGGTCGCGGCGAAGAAAGCTCCAAGTTGTCTGGCGCGAGCCTGAACCAGCTTCAGTTCCGGCTCGTTCGCCACCGCCGCGAGCTGAAGGTAATCACGCAGCAACGCGATTTCGGGCGGCAGATCGGCGTCTGACGCGGAATCGTCGTCGCTGAGTAGATCGTCTTCGGGTTGACTCATGGCCGGAGGCCCCACCAGAAAAAACACTTCCTGCAATCAAGATCGCGGGCGACTCACGCGGCGCGGGGATTTTTTGGAGTTTTTTTGTTTTCGGGAACGATTCAGCGGAGTGGTTTTTATCGCCATACCGCAGACGCGCGCGGCAGCGGGTCGCGCTGCCTTGAGGCGGAATCGGGGCGCCAGACCAGCCGTCGCCTACGGCTCGGCGGTAAACGAGGGCGGCGGTAAACGGCGGAGGCGGTAAACGAGGGAGGCGGTAAACGAGGGAGGCGGTTTTCCCGCGTCGAGGTATTTCGCGAAACTCGGATCGGCGGCGATCAGCTCTTTGCGCAAACGCCGGCGAGTCCGCGAAAGGCATTCGTGCAAGGCCCCGACCGTCATTCCAACGTCCTGCGCCACTTCGTTTGTTTCGTGCTTGAGCATGTAGACGCGCCAAAACGCTTCCCAGCAATGCGGTTTGGTCCGCTGACGGACTTTGGCCACGATCGCCACGACCTGCTGAGCTCGCCGAAGTTGCTCGGAAACCTCAGGCCCTTCCGCCGCTCGATGTTCCGCCGGTGAGGCGGAATGAGTTAACGCATGTTCCGGCAGTGCCAGCGCTGCCTCTTGTGTGTCGGGCCCAAGCGCGCCGATCAGCCGCGCCGTCGCGTCGCTCGAGGCCGAATCCTCCGCACTCGTTTCCGCCGGCAGATTGGCCAGGAACTGCGTGAAGTTGGAACCTCCTCGAGCCACGTGCTCGGCTTCTCCCCGGCGCAGGCGTTCGCGGTGATAGTCGGCGGCACGACACTGAATGCATCGCGCCAACCATCCGCGAAAACTCTCCGGATTAAACGTCGCGACGATCTGCGAAAAACCGAACAGCACTGCCTGGGCGACATCGGCGACATCGGACGCGGGCACTCCCTTGCGGCGCAACCGAGCGTAAATCCAGCCGCTGTAAGTCGCACATAATTCCTCCCAGGCCTGCAACTCGCCGGCCTTGACCCGTTGCATCAGACCAGTGCTCGTCGAACCCAACTGGCTGATTTCGCGACTCATCGACGGCCCATGTCCAAGGGGAGTATCCCGGAAGCGCCAGCCTGTCGCCGACGCGGCGTCACGGAGCGGCTTCCGGATTCGCGTTTGTATAACGCTCGTCGGAGTTCCAAACAAGAATCGCGGGCATGGATTCGCGGGCCGTAAATGGCCGGTATTTACGCTCGAATTCGCGGTACGCCCCCGTGAGCACGAAGGCCAAAGGCGTGGCGACCAAGGCGATCCGCAGCGTTGTGCGCGTCCATCGCCGTCCGCTTGTTCGCTCCCGCATCGGCCAGAGCCACTCCAGAACGGCGGCTAACAACGGCGACAGCCACGTGATCGCCGCGGGCGCCACGCCGACATTGCCGAAACAAACTCCGACCAACAACCAGCCACCAAGCGCAATCACGGCGAAGGACAAGACGCGGTCGCCGCCTGCTCCAACGGAAGCCAACTCCGCGGTTCCGGGCACCGATAAGCACGGCCCCGATAAGCGAATTTCCGTGAAACGGGATCCTGTGGAACGCGGCCAAACGCCGCCCAGCAACGCTCCGACGACCGGCAACGCGGCGGCGCCTCCCTTGAGATAGCCTCCGAACAAAATCAACAGCGCCGCTGCCCCGAGCGTCATCCCCATGCAGAACCGCACCGAGCCGTCGTCTGTCCGCCGCTCCAACCGCACCAGCCACTCGCGCTGCGTCCACAAGGCGGCCGTCAGCAACGCCCAGCACGCGCCGCGTAGCAGCCAGGCATTCCCCGGAGTCGCATCGGACGACGACTCGAAAGCCGACGACTCGAAGGCCGGCGACTCGAAACGCAGATACACCGATCCGTACAGCAACGTCGGCACAAAAGCGGCGGCGAACACCCCCCAGGCGACTCGCGTCCACCGCGCAGCGGACCAGGTTGCCTGACGCGGGAAACGGATTCCAGCCAGCGACACGCACAGGCCGTCCCACACAATCGCGGCCGGGAGAACCAGCCAGAGCAAGCGATCAAGCCCGTTGCGGGGCGGCCATCGAGGACCGATCTCCAACACCCACCAACCGGCGCCGATCGCGAGCACTAGCCACGCCACTCTTTGCCAGGCGGCGAACCGACGGGGGATGAGCCACCACGTGCCCACCGCGAAGGGCACGCGTTCCAGCCAGGCTCCGGCGGCCGCGATGACGCATGAGAGGCCGATCGCGGCCGCATAGAGCCGTAAGTCGGGCATGGGCTATTTCCGCATGCCTTCGCAATCAATGATGATGATCGCCTCGTCGCCGATCGCGCCGATCGCCGACTTGTCGAAATTGAAATCGCTGCGTTTCAGTTTCAACTCGGTCGAGAACCCCACGCGTTTGACGCCGCGGGATTCGATCTCCTTGCCGCCCATGAGCGGAAAGGTGATCTTCTTCGTGACGCCGTGCATCGTGAAGTCACCCGTCACCTCGAAGCCGCCATTGATCGCTTTCACCGCCGTGCTCTTAAAGTCGATCGTCGGGAATTGCTTCGTGTCAAAATAGTCCGGTTGGCGAAGATGTTCGTCGCGCGCCTTGTTGGCGGTATCCACGCTGTCCGCCTTGATGGTCAGTTGGAACGACGACTTCGACGCGTCTTGCCGATCGATCGCGAACTTGCCATCCACTTCGTTGAAACGGCCATGGATCCAGCTGATGTCCAGGTGCCGCGCCTTGAAACTGACCGACGAATGCACCAAGTCGTAGGTATATTCGTCGGCCGCCTGGGAACTGGCCGCCGCGTTACACACCGCGATCACCGCGGCGACCGCCCAAACTTTCCATCCGCTCATCGAGTGCGAGCTTCGCATCCATCAATCCTTTGCCAAACGGGGAACGATGAACAGCGTCCCGGATATTCGCCGTGGCGGTCCGTCGCTGTTTGGCCGCCCATCGTATGGCGACGCCGCCGCGCGGTACAATCCCTCGCGCCGTCCGCTTCCCGCCGGAGCTTCTCTATGCCCTCACGCGCTTCGCTGCTTGCCGCCTTGGCTGCCACGAGCGCCGCTGCCGCCGCTCAACACGCGTGGTACTGGAATCAACTGCCCGACCGAGTCGCGACGCATTTCAACTTCAGCGGCACCCCCGACGACTGGATGTCCAAGCCGGCCGCCACCAGCTTGCTACTCGCCACCCAAATCCTGATCCCCTGGTTTCTCGTCGGCATCACCGCCCTTACCGCGTGGCTGCCGATCTCGCTCATCAATCTGCCGAACCGCGAGTACTGGCTCGCGCCCGAACGCCGCCGCGAATCGCTCGCCTTCATCAACTGCGAACTGGCCGCCATCGCGTTGGCCGTCGCCTGGTTCATGGCGGCAGTCAGCCATCTTTCGTTCGAGGCCAACCTCTCCGGCGGACCACTCGCCACCGACACCATGCTCGCCTTGCTCGGCATCTACATGGCCGTCGTGCTCGGCATCGTCGGCCGCATCTGGTGGCGGTTTCGAAAACCGAGGAACGGAAGAAGGGGGTAGTTGTCAGTTGCTAGTTGCTAGTTGCTAGTTGCTAGTTGCCAGTTGCCAGTTGCCAGTTGCTGGTTGTCAGTTGCTAGTTGCCAGTGGACAGTGGGTTAGTGGGTAGTGGGCAGTGGGTAGTGGGTGGGGTGATCGCTGTTTGGTTATCGCGGGCAAGGGGAAAACTTGCTCGCTTTGAGTCCGTCGTGAGGAGATCGGACGGGATTGGCACTACTCGATTTCGTGGACGACAACCAGGTTCTTCGCGGTCGGGACCAATTCCGAACCGGTGATGTAGACGATGTTGTCGCCGCGGCCGAGTCCCGCTTCTCGCATCGCCCATTCGGCCATGAATTCGCGCAGCTGCGGGCCATGGTGCGTCGGGGCCCCTGGCACCGGCACGAACCCCCAGAACAGCGACATTCGCCGCAGCGCGATTTCGTTGTCGCTGACACCCACAATCGGCGTGCGCGTGCGATGCTTGGACAGCACACGCGCCGTGCCGCCGGATCGCGTCGCGACAACCATCAACTTCGCGTGCAACTGGTCGGCGATCGCCACGGCGCCGGAGACCACGGCGGCCGTCACGGCGGTAACCCCCGAGTGCTCGGCGAGCGGCGGCGGCGTGGTGGGACGTTCTCCCAGCATCCGTTCCGTCGCCCGCATGATGCGGCTCATCATCGCGACCGCTTCGCGAGGATGGTCGCCGATCGCCGTCTCGCCGGACAACATGCAAGCGTCAGCGCCATCGAGGATCGCGTTCGCCACGTCGCTCACCTCGGCCCGCGTCGGCCGCGGCGCCCGATGCATGCTGTCCAGCATCTGAGTGGCCACGATCACGGGCTTGGCGAACCGCTGGCATGCGCGGATGATCCGCTTCTGCGCAACGGCCGTTTCGGCGATGTCGATTTCGACGCCCAAGTCGCCCCGCGCGACCATCACGCCGTCGCTCGCCGCGACGATATCGTCGAGCCGTTCGAGCGCCTCGCGTTTTTCGATTTTGGCGATCACCAGCGCCGTCGAGCCACGAGCCGCCATCATCACTTTCAATGCCCGGATCTCGTCCGGCGAACGCACGAAGCTCAAACTGATAAAGTCGATTTCCTGCCCCGTGGCCCAGTCGGCGTTGGCGACATCCTCGCCCGTCATCGCGGGCACGCTGAGCGCCACGCCGGGCAGGTTGATCCCTTGTCGGCTTCGAATCGAACCGCCCGCGGTCACTCGGCAGACCGCCGCGTTCACCGTTTTCGAAACGACTTCGAGACCGACCGTGCCATCGGCGAGCATCACCGTATCGCCGACCCGCAGCTCGTCGATCAGGCGGGCGTAGTTGCTGACCAACCGCGTCGGCGAGTCGGAGCGGTCGCCGCGGACGAACGTCAATTCGCTGCCCGTTTCGCATTTCAGCGGATCTTCCGGCAGTTCGCCCAGGCGGATTTTAGGACCGGCCAAATCGACCAGGATGCCAACCGGCCGCCCGAGTGCTCGGCTGACCGCGCGGATGTCGGCGACGACGGCGGCCTGCTTTTCCGGTCCGCCGTGCGCCATGTTCAAGCGGAATACGTTGACCCCCGCGAGGATCAGTTCCCGCAACTGCTCGGGGTCCCGGCAAGCGGGCCCGACCGTGGCGACAATCTTGGTCCGCGAACTCGCGAGGCGGGACGTGGAGGCCGCCGAGGACGCGTGTTCGGGGTAGTTCGACTTGGCGTTCATGGAGATCATCCTGCGTGCTGAGGGATCAGTACGGCATGACGGCGATCGACGTGGAACGCGATCCAGTGCATGCCGCCGCGCGAGGCCGCCTCCCGCCGCGCGTGACTACGAGAACAAGCGGCCGAAAGCGGCGCGATACGCCGCCTCTTGCCGCGGGAACAGATCGTGAAAGGCCCGTTCATCGGCCGCCCCACGCTGGAAACGGCGTTTGGGGAACACGGGCATCGTCAATCCGGTCACTTGCTCGACGCCGCGGCGCACGATGTCGCCCTTGAGCGCGTACAGCCGGTCGTGGTTCCACTGCGTCAACTCGATGAACGGAATGCCTTCGGCCACTTCGATCACATTGGGCAGCGCAAACGGACTGAATCCCGTGAACCCATAGTGGCGCGCCGGCGCGTAACTGCGAACGTGCCCGCGGCTTTGGCCGCCCGAGTAGACCAGCGAATGCTTGATCGCCTGCACGCCCCAGCCCTCTTGGTAGAGCATTAGGTTGTTGAGCACGCTGCGGATTGTCAGTTCGGGATTGTCTTCGATCGGGTAGTCTTTGAGATTCTCGTCGCCGCCGTCGCCATCGACCAGGAACTTCCAATCGGGGTAGCGGGCGCGGATCCCCTGGCACAACGCCAATCCCATGGTGGCCGCTTGCACATCGAGCGGTTTGTAGTCCTCGATGACTTGGATCGCGCGGCGAAAGTCGAGTTCAGTTCGCGGCACGTCGATGACTTCCAGCACCCATTCGATGTCGAGCTGCTCGACGAAGCGCCACGCCTGCTCGACGTCGGCGCCGCTTCCGTCCACGCTGAGCGTGAACGCTTTCAGCCGGGCCGGAGACTGGCCTTGGCTGAGCAGCACATGATGGAGCACCGCGAGCAACGCGCCGCTGTCGACACCGCCCGAGAACAACACCCCGACCGGCTCGTGGCGGTCGATCGTTTCCAGCCAACGCCGGCATTCTTCGGCGAGCGTCCCGATGTATGCCGCGCCGATGGCGTCCAAATCGACTGGCAGGCGATTGCGGCGCGGCGCGAAGAAGCGAGTGTACAGCGGATTCGGATCGGGGCAGCCGAGCAAGGCGATTTCCAGGAGATGATGCGCCGGCACCATCCGCGAGTACGAAGGATGGAACTGGTCGTCGAGTCCTTCGCGAGCGAGGAACGCTTGCAACTGGTCGATGCGTTCGGCGACAACGAGCAGCGGGCCGGCGGCCTGCTTGGCGAGGAAGTATCGAAGAGGCCGGCCGATCGACCGCGCCATCCGCACGGTGTGGCCGCGTTTCGCGACGATCGCGAACTGGCCGTCGATGGCGCGAACGCGTTCCACGTCGCCTGACGCCACCGCGTCGACGGCTTCGTCGGCCGTCATGTTCAAGAGCACATTGCCGGCCGGCTCCAGAAGGTTCACCAGCCGCTCGACAGGATGATACGTGTACATGCGGCGAATTGTAGCAATCGGGTCAACTGTCCGCTGCCGAGTGAACCGGGAATGCCGTTAGCGACGGTGGAAAAGACGGAGAGCCCTCGGGGTAAACGGGCCGCTGGATTGACCGGGGCAACGCGGTGACGCATCATGGCGAGCCATTCGGACGGCGATCGCTGGCGGGCGATCCGCCCCTAAACGCGAAAGCCGTCCGGTTTTTGGTCCTTAGCTCACCGTTCCCACAGAGGCCCGCGTTCCATGGCGAATTCCCCCAGCTTCGAAGCGCCCCATCCCGGTTCGCCGGCGATGCCGCGTTGGTCGACGAACGAATTGCCGCCCGCGCCGTTTTTCACTTGGCGGAATTGGGTGGCGATGATCGGCCCGGGGCTCGTCATGGGCGCGGCGGCGGTGGGCGGCGGCGAGTGGCTCGCGGGGCCTGCGGTCTCCGCTAAGTACGGCGGCGCGCTGCTGTGGGTCGCCACGGTCAGCATCCTGTTCCAAGTGCTCTACAACATCGAGATTTGCCGCTACACACTCTACTGCGGCGAGCCGATCTTCACGGGCAAGTTTCGAGTCCCGCCCCACCCGATGTTCTGGCTGTTCTTGTACCTGCTACTCGACTGGGGTTCGCTGTTCCCGTATCTGATCGTCAATGCCGCCGTCGCCATCGAGTCGATGTTCATCACAAATTTCGATCCGGATGGCGTCCACAAGTGGATTCATCGCAGCGTGTCGTCGTTGATTTACCTCGGTTTGGTCTTACCGCTGATCATCGGCGGCAAAGTGTACAACTCGCTGAAGGTGATCATGTCGATCAAGTTGATCACTGTGTTCGGCTTTCTGTTCATCGTCGGCCTCTTCTTTTCGCAGCCGAAGCACTGGATCGAAATCGCGAGCGGCCTGTTCAAGTTCGGCAACGTGCCGATCGAGGCCCAAGAGGATCTTAACGGTAACGGCGTGCTCGATCCGGGCGAGGATTTCGACAGTGACGGCCGCCTGGATATTATCGAACGCAACTTGGAGCCGACCATCGACACCAACGACGATGGGAAACCGGATGCGTGGCCGAAAGACGAAAAGGGCAAGGAGATCAAATTCGAGGACGTCGACCGCGACGGAAAGCGTGATGGGGCGAACGTCGAGAATTTCTTCGTCACCCTTTTCCAGGAAGGACGCTTTCCGAAAGTCGATCTGTCGCTGGTGGCGTTCATCGCCGGACTGGCCGCCATCGCTGGCAACGGCGGCCTCACGAACACGCCGATCAGCAATTTCACTCGCGATCAAGGCTGGGGCATGGGGTTCCACGTCGGCGCGATCCCGAGCGTCGTCGGTGGCCACGGCATCACGCTTTCCCACGAAGGCTCGGTATTCGAGGTGAACGACGCCTCGTTGCCCCGCTGGAAACAGTGGTACAAGCACATCGCCCGCGACCAGTTGTGCGTCTGGATGGGAGCGTGTTTCATTGGCGTGGCGTTGCCCAGCATCCTGTCGGTCGGCTTCATTCCGCGCGGGACCGATGTCGATCGGTCAATGGTCGCTTCGCTGACTTCGGAAGGGGTTGCGAAGGTGGTCGCCAATCCGCCATCGGAGGTTCTCGGAGCGACGCCGTTCTTCAAGCCTTGGATTTCGGGGTCCCGGGCGTCGACCCTGTTCCGGCAGGCGACTTTGTTCTGCGGGTTTTTGGTGCTGATGACCAGCATGATCTCCACGATGGATGGCTTCGTGAGACGCTGGGTCGACGTGGCCTGGACCGCCAGCGCGCGCCTAAGGCAACTGGATGTCAGCTATATCCGCTACGTCTATTTCGCCGTGCTCATCGCCTTCTATCTCTCGGGCTTGATCGTCATCTGGACCGGACTGAAGCCAGGCAGCGTCTTTACACTGGCGACAACCGGGTACAACTTGGCGTTCGCCTTCAGCGCTTGGCACACGCTGACGGTCAACACCACGCTGTTGCCACCCGCCCTGAGACCCAACATGTGGGTGCGAGTTGGGCTGGTGCTGGCGGGCGTTTACTTCACGTTCCTGTTTGTGATGGGTGTTTTGTCCCAGTTTGGCCTGACGTAACGGGCCGTTCCGCAGCGGGCGTTTCCGCTGCGGGCGGCGATGTGGAGGCGGGCTGCGCCGCCGGCAAACCGGTGGCGGAAAGCTCCAGGAACACATCCAACGTCTGGCCCACGAACAGATGGGGCGGCGGGTTTTCGACGGCGTAGATGACTTGGAGCACCCGCGTGTCGACGCGCTCGGTGTTGTCGCTCGTGAGCCAGCGTTTGGGTTGAACGAACGGTTCGACCCGCACGAATCGCAGACGCAGCGGCTGGCGATCGCCGCCACGGATGAAAGCTTGTGCTGGAGCGCCCGGTTGGAATCGCGGCAAGTCGTTTTCGTCGATTTCCGCCCGCACGTGCAGCTGACGGCTGTCTCCAAGCAGCACCAAGGCCTGGCCGGGGCTTGTTCCCACATACTCGCCCGGCCGCACGTTCACGCGCAGCAGCACGCCGTCGACGGGCGCGCGAACGAGCGATCGTTCGAGTTCCGTATTGACTTGTTCGAGTTCCGCCCGAGCTAGCTCCACGCGGGCGCGAGCCACTTCGCGGTCCTGGCGCCACGCGCCGGCGCGAAGCAATTGATCGTCGGCCTGGGCCCGCGCCAATTCTTGCCGGGCGACCTCCAGCTTCAATTGCCGTTCCACATTCTGCTCTTCCGTGACGACACGGGCGGCGATCAACCGTTCGCTACGCGCCGCCTGGTCCTGCCACAGCCCGACGTTGGCCTGAGCGGCCCGGACTTTCGCCTCGCTGGCAGGCAGTTCCTCGGACCGCGGCAGCGCTTCCAGCCGCGCCAGTTCCGCCTCCGCCACTTTCAACTTGGCGGCGTAAAGCGATTGCTGCGCTTGCAAGTGGCGATCGTCAACGCGGAACAGCGGATCGCCCGCCCGCACCAGTTGGCCGACTCGGTCGGGCGTCGCCATCAATTCGCGAATGACGCCCGGCAACGTCGTCCCGACCGCGATGTTTTCCGTCTTCGCTTCCACGAGGCCAT